>JAFEFR010000182.1 GCA_018240485.1 Pseudomonadota bacterium | reverse complement strand
TCGATTGCGTAGCCGATAAGCCATTCGCGCAGGCGCATTTCCACGCGTGCGAGGGCGTCGGCATCATTGCCCAAGGTCACGTTGTCCTCGGCGTGAAACGTCGCGCCCTCGAGCCGATACAGGCCGACGCGATCACCATCGTTGCGCAGCAAAAAACACTCCTGATTGCGCGACAGCGCAGCGAGCAGCTTGGCCGTGCCGGTATCGGTCGGATCGGCGGCCAGCAGCAGGCGCGGTTTCGGCGGCGGCATGCCGCGCGCGGGATCGCTGTTGGCGTAGAGGCGGCGCACGCGCCAATCGAGTGTGCGTCGCTCGAAACTCCATAGCGCGGCACCGACGTCACGCTCGTAGTCGGGGTAGCGTTCGCGCAATACCGCCATGCCTTGCGCACCGAGCGCGGCACGGCGGGCGTCGCCAAAGCTCGCGCTGCGTTCGTGATGCACGAGCACGTTGCCGGCGATCAGGTTGCGGTAGCCGGCACGCTCGGCACGTTGGCAGAAATCGTTTTCTTCCCCGTAGCCTTGCGGGAATGCAGCTTCGTCCAGCGGCCCGATGCGCGCGATCAGCACGCGTTTGACGTACAGACAGAATCCGTTGCCGGTGGGCAGGCGCGGATAGCGCGTGCCGGCGTATTGCAGCAGGGCACGCTGCACCTGTACGAGCGACCACCCCGCCGGGATCGGGCAATGCCGTTCGAGTTCGGGCACGCTGAAGGCGCCGGCATTGTCGGAGACGGCGGTGACGGTGCCGATATCCTCTGCCCCATAGGCGGCGATCTTCAACGCCGCCAGCCAGCGCGGACCCACGACGGTGTCGCTATTGAGCAAAACAACATCGTCGCCACCGGCCAAGCGCATGCCGATATTGACGCTGCCGGTGTAGCCGCGATTGTGCGCGTTGCGGTGAACGCGTACTTGCGAATGCTTTGCCGCCGCATCGAGAATCGGCGCGATGCGCGCGTCGGTGCTGGCGTCGTCGATCAGGATCAGGCGCGCCTGGGGCGAGCAACGCAATACCGAATCGATGCAGTTCTGCACGCACTGCGGCGAATTGTGGATCGGCACGATCACGCTGACGCGCGGCAATTGCGCGAACGAAGCGAGCGGCAGACGCGGCGTGCCGGCAAGCGCGGCAAGACGAGGTGACACGTCGGGGGAAAAAATGGGCGAGGTTGCCGGGGTGCTCAGGCGCACGTTCCAGCCCGGCAGCAGGTCGAGCGATTCGGCGCCGGTGGCAGCCGTCAAGCCGAAGCGCAAGTCGTCATGACCGCTCGGCGAGTAGGGGAAGTCCAGTTCGAAGTAGCGTTCGGCCACGGCGGCGGCATCGAAACGGGCAAACACGACCCCATCGAGGGTCAATTCGGTGGATGGTAACCCGCTCGCATCACCGCTCACGCGCCAGCGCAACGTACTACCGTTCCAACCCAGCCATTCCGCGCGCCACTGCGCCACCGTCATCGTCTGCCAGCCCCCGCAAGGTCGACGTCAAGCATAACGGACTTGGTCGAATCGCGCCCGGTTACGGTTCACGTTTCTGGCAAGCGCTGCCGCATGCGGGTGGCAGGACACGCGCCGACCTCACGCTTTTTCGGCGACGATCAGCCAATTGTTGAACGGCAACGCCCCTTTCAACGGGGTGAAGCGTGAGCGAAGTCCACGACGTGCGAGCCGCGATTCGAGTTTCGATCGGGTCGGATAACGGTTTGGTGCGACATTCATCCAGCCAACACAATGCGAAAACACATCGACCGCGCGAGTGAAGCGCGTACGCGCATCGGCATTGTCGAGGCCGCTGCGAATGACGAGTCGAGCACCCGACACGACGCAGTCCGCCGCGCGTTCGAGAAGATCGTTGGCGGCACGTTCCGGCAAAAATTGCAGCACATCGAGCACGACCACGCTGCCACGATGCGAGGGAAATGGTTCGGCGGCAAGATCGACGTCGTCGAAATACACCTTGTCCAGGCCCGCGCGTGCCGCGGCGGTACGCGCGGCCACGATCTTCCGCCCGTCGTTGTCGATGCCGAGATAGTCGCTCGCAAAACCCTGATCGCGCAGGGTATGCGCGAGCAGGCCGAGGCCGCAACCGATGTCGAGCAACGGTGCAGTCGTGCCGCGCAACGCCGCACCGACGCCCGCGTACAGCGGATCGCTGGCGAGCTTGCAGCGCGCATACCAGTAGTGCGCGCGCTGTGGCAGAAAGGCCTCGGCGATCCGACGGGGAGTCATGGCAAAGCCACCTCCCCCGTTCGACTGCGCCGCCTCACACCGCCAACGGATTGGGTTTTTCCGCGTCGATTTTCCAGGTCTTGATCGCGCGGGTCACGTCCTTGGCGCTCATCTTGCCTTCGGCTGCGAGGGCCGCGATGGCCGCATGGGCGATGTAGTGGCGATCGACCTCGAAGAAGCGACGCAGGTTCTCGCGCGTGTCCGAGCGGCCGTAGCCGTCGCAACCGAGCACGGTATACTTTTTCCCATCGGGTATGAAGGCGCGAATCTGGTCGGCAAATTCGCGCACGTAGTCGGTCGCGGCGACCACCGGGCCGGCTCGGTCGGCCAGGCAGGCGGTGACATGCGCAACGCGCGGCTTGCCTTCGGGGTGCAGGCGGTTCCAGCGCTCGACGTCGAAGCCGTCGCGACGCAGTTCGCTGAACGACGGGCAGCTCCAGATGTCGGCGCTGACGCCGAATTCCTTTTCCAGCAATTCGGCGGCAGCGATCGCCTCGCGCAGAATCGTGCCGCTGCCGAGCAACTGCACGCGTGGCTCGTTCTTCTTCGCCTTGCCGGCATCGCGCAGCAGGTACATGCCCTTGATGATGTCCGCCTCGACGCCGGCGGGCATGTCCGGATGCGTGTAGTTCTCGTTCATCACGGTGACGTAGTAGTAGACGTCTTCCTGCTCGGCCATCATGCGGCGGATGCCGTCCTGCATGACGACTGCGACTTCGTAGGAGAAAGTCGGATCGTAGGCGATGCAGTTCGGCACATTGCCCGCGAACAGGTGACTGTGGCCGTCTTCGTGCTGCAAGCCTTCGCCGTTGAGCGTGGTGCGCCCGGCGGTGCCGCCGACGAGAAAGCCGCGGCAGCGCAGATCGCCGGCAGCCCAGGCCAGGTCGCCGATGCGCTGGAATCCGAACATCGAGTAGTAGATGTAGAACGGCAGCAAGGGCACATTGTTCACGGAGTAGCTCGACGCCGCCGCCATCCATGCGCTCATTGCGCCCGGCTCGGTGATGCCTTCCTGCAGTACCTGGCCTTTGACATCCTCGCGGTAGTACATGAGTTGGTCGGCATCTTGCGGCCGGTATTTTTGGCCGAACGGCGCGTAGATGCCGATCTGGCGGAACATGCCCTCCATGCCGAACGTGCGTGCTTCATCGGCCACGATGGGCACGACGCGCTGACCTAAGTCTTTGTCGCGCAACAACAGGTTGATGCCGCGCACGAAGGCCATCGTGGTCGAAATTTCGCGCTCGCCGGTGCCTTTGGTGATCTGCTCGTAGAACGCAAGATTGGGTGCCTGCAAGGCAACGCTGCTCTTGCGTCGGCGCTGCGGCAGAAAGCCGCCGAGCGCCGAGCGCCGTTCCAGCATGTATTTCACTTCCGGTGAATCCATGCCCGGGTGGTAGTAGGGCACGTTGTCGAGTTGGTCGTCGGCAATCGGAATCTGGAAACGGTCGCGGAACGCGCGCACCGCATCCGCAGTGAGCTTCTTCTGCTGGTGCGTCGGGTTCTGTGCTTCGCCGCTGCCCAGGCCCATGCCGTAACCCTTGACCGTCTTGGCGAGGATGACGGTGGGCATGCCTTGCGTGTTCACTGCCTCGTGATACGCCGCGTAGACCTTGTGCGGATCGTGACCACCGCGGTTGAGACGCCAGATGTCGTCGTCGGACAGGCTGCGCACCATCTCCAGCGTTTCCGGATATTTGCCGAAGAAATTCTCGCGCGTGAATTTGCCGCCGAACGCCTTGTAGGCCTGATATTCACCATCGACGGTTTCCATCATCAGCTTGCGCAGCACGCCCTTGCCGTCGCGCGCCAGAAGCGGATCCCAGTAGCTGCCCCAGATCAACTTGAGCACATTCCAGCCACCGCCGCGGAACACGCCTTCGAGTTCCTGGATGATCTTGCCGTTGCCGCGCACCGGGCCATCGAGACGCTGCATGTTGCAGTTGACGACGAAAATGAGATTGTCGAGTTTCTCGCGACCGGCGAGCGCGATCGCGCCGAGCGTCTCCGGCTCGTCCGACTCGCCGTCACCGATGAAGCACCATACCTTGCGGTCGCTCTTGGGCAGCAGGCCGCGGTTTTCCAGATAGCGCATCACGTGCGCCTGATAGATCGCCTGTAGCGGACCCAGGCCCATCGACACGGTCGGCACCTGCCAGTAGTCGGGCATCAACCACGGATGCGGATACGAGGACAGGCCGCGCCCCTTGCCCGCGACTTCCATGCGGAACAGATCCATCTGATCCTCACCGATGCGGCCCTCCAGAAACGAGCGCGCATAGATGCCGGGGCTGGAATGGCCTTGATGGAAAATGAGGTCGCCCGGATGGCTCTCGCTCGGCGCGCGCCAGAAATGGTTGAAGCCCACGTCGTACAACGTGGCCGAGGAGGCGAAGCTGGCGATGTGGCCGCCGAGCTCGCCCGGTTTGCGGTTCGTGCGCACGACCATCGCCATCGCATTCCAGCGCAACAGGCGGCGAATCTTCCATTCCATCTCCGCATCGCCGGGGCTCTTGGCCTCCATGTGCGGCGGAATCGTATTGATGTATTCGGTGGTCGGCTGGAAGGGCAGATGGCCGCCCGCGCGACGCGTCGTATCGACCATTTTCTCAAGCAGGAAATGCGCGCGCTCGGTGCCGTCGGCGCCGATCACCGCATCGATCGAATCGACCCACTCGCGCGTCTCGGTGGGATCGATGTCGTGATTGAGAATGTCGTCGAGCTTGTTCATGCCTGTACCCTCCCTCGTCTTCGTCCGCGGCGGCGGCGGTCATGCTGCGACATTTCGCGGAAAGCGCCGCCGGATGCCGCGAGTTTATCCTTCCCGTGTCGGGCCGTCGAATCCGGGCGCGCGCTCGCATGCGGGAGACGGAATGCCGTTTCGACCCGAGTTACCGTGCTACATTGGCCGACGCATGACAGATCGAGCCGATTCCGCCAACGACGCCGTCGTTCGATTCCATGAAGCGCTCGCACGAGGCGAAACGCCGCCCACGCAACCGGCGGCGCGCGTCGCCGACTTGTTCGACGAGCTTGCCGAACGCTTCGAGAAGCATCTGGTCGGGCGCTTGCAGTATCGCGTGCCGCATCGCGTCGCCGACCTCGTATTGGCGCGTCACCCGGATCGTCGCCTCGATCTGCTCGATATCGGTTGCGGCACGGGCTTGCTCGGCGCGTGTCTGAGTCGCCTCGACGGCGATCTCGTCGGTGTCGATCTTTCCGCGCGTATGCTCGATCAGGCGATGCCGCTGGGCATCTATAGCGAGTTGCGCCAAGGCGATGCGCTGGCGGAATTGCGCGTCACCCCGACCGGGCGCTACGACTGCATCGCGGCCTGCGACGTGTTCATCTATGTCGGCGATCTTTCCGAACTCATCCCCGCCGCGTTCCGCGCCTTGCGCCCGGGCGGAACATTGATCTTTTCCTGCGAAGAAGCACAGGCCGCGGAAGGCGAACTGCAACTGCGCGCGAGCGGGCGTTACGCGCACTCGCGCGCGTCGATCGCGAGCCTGTGCCGCAACGCTTGTTTCGCTGATTGCAGGTTCGAGGACATCGTGCTGCGCCTCGAAGCGGATAGCCCGATCGCCGGTTACATCGCCGTTGCCGACAAGCGCTGAGCGGCGCCGTCGCGCGGCGGCGGGGCGATATCGACGCGCGCTATTTGATCGGCGTGGTCAGCGGCTTGCCCTTCTCGGCGACGAACACGACCGCGACCTTCGCCGGCACGCTGCCCGTGTTGGTCGCCTGATGCACGACGCCTGCCGGCACGTGGAACACGTCGCCGGCCTTGAGCGTGACCGTCGGTTTGCCGGCAAGCTCCTGCACGAC
>JAFEFR010000181.1 GCA_018240485.1 Pseudomonadota bacterium | reverse complement strand
TGCGGCCCGGAGACGTAGGGCAGGCGTGCGTCGAGCAGGTACTCGACCGCGGGATTGCCGCGCGACAGCGCGTTGCCGACGATGACGAGATCAGGCCGTTGCGTCGCATCTTGGCTGCCAAGATGTTCGGCACGATAACCTTGCTTCAGCGCGATGCCGAGCGCAGCGAGCTGGTCGCTCATCGGTGGATAGATGTTCGCGTCCGAACCTTCGACGTCGTGTCCGAGTTCGCGCGCGAGCGCGGCGACGCCGCCCATGAAGGTGCCGGCGATACCGAGGATGTGCAATTTCATGACGGCTCGACTCGAAGTCAGACGCCCTGCGGCGCGACGAGAAAACTGAGCAGCAGCGACAGCAAGACGATCCAGCCGAAGATGACGGCGATGCCGCCTGCGAAGCTCAGGTTCAAACTGTGGCGCAACACATGCGCATTGACCGCAAGTTGCCACAGGCCCAGCACGAGAATCAGCGGACTCAGCAGCATCTGCGTCGGCGTGATTTGCTCCGCGACGATGCGTCCGGCTTCGATGGGGACGCGACCGAACACGAGCACCACCGGCAGATTGATGAGGGTGAAAACGAGATTGACGCCGAGCAGGCCGCTGGCCGCCTGGACGAAGCGGTTGCCGAGGCCGCGCAGGCGCAGCACCAGGCGCAGGGCGGAGACGATCAAGCCGATTTCAAGCGTGGAGGACAGCAGGGATTCGCCGAGCCCGACCGGCGCAGGAATGGTGCGCACGATCGCTTGCGCGGCGATGCAGGCGATGGCCAGCACGGACAGCAATTGGGTCGAACAGGGAAGATCCTGGGGACCACGGCGCAGCAGCAAGATATCGCGAAAAATCTCTACGGCAGAGGGCATGGACGCAGGCACGGGTTGGATTGGCGCGTGGCGCGCGAGTGTATCAGCTTGCCTTGCCGCTCACGTTCGCGCACCGCGGGTTCTGTGGCGGTTCAGCGCGGCAGCGCGGCGAGAATGCGCTGAAAGACGGCGCCGACTTCACCCACGCCGTCGACCGTCTTGAGTTTGCCGATCTGGCCGAAATGGTCGGCGACCGGCGCCGTCTGTGCACGATACACGTCCAGGCGCTTGCGCACGACCGCGGGATCGTCGTCGGCGCGATGCTCGGCGGCAAAGCGGATCTCGCAACGCGCGAGGATGGCGCTGTCGGGCACGTCGAGTTTGATCGCGACGTCCAGCGGCTGGCCGATGCGCGCGAGCAAGTCCTCAAGTGCGGCACACTGGGCGAGATTGCGCGGGTAGCCGTCGAGGATAAAGCCACCCTTTGCGTCGAGCTGGGTAATGCGTTCTTCGAGCATGCCGAGCACGATGTCGTCGGAGACGAGCTGGCCTGCGTCCATCACCGCCTTGGCCTTGAGGCCGAGCGGCGTCCCCGCCTTGACCGCGGCGCGCAACAGGTCGCCGGTGGAAATATGCGGAATGCCGAGCTCGGTCTTGAGCAGGGTGGCCTGGGTACCCTTGCCCGATCCGTTCGGGCCAAAAAAAACAATACGCATAGCTGGGGTTCTGCCGCGAGGAAGGTGGATGCAATGAAATTCGGGACAAGCTAACCTAACGGTAGCAGGGGATCGAGTCAATGAAACCCGGAAGCTTCGCGTTGTGCGGGGTGTCCACGTTGCGGATTTCGAGGAGCTACATGAGCGACAAGCAAGGCAAAGCGAGCAAGGGCGCACTGTTCTACGCGCAATCCGGTGGCGTAACGGCGGTGATCAATGCCAGCGCTTGCGGCGTGATCGAAACCTGCCGCAAGCGTGGCGTACGGGTTTTGGCAGGGCGCAACGGCATCCTCGGCGCACTGCGCGAGGAGTTGATCGATGTGTCCAAGGAAGATCGCGCGGCGATCGCGGCATTGCGCCACACGCCGGGTGGCGCCTTTGGGTCGTGTCGCTTCAAGCTCAAGTCGATCGAAGCGGATCGGGCGCGTTATGAGCGGCTGATCGATGTCTGCCGTGCGCACGACATCCGTTATTTCCTCTACAACGGTGGCAACGATTCGGCCGATACCTCGCTGAAGATTTCCCAGATCAGCGCCGAACTCGGTTACGACTTGAAAGTCATCGGTGTGCCGAAAACGGTGGACAACGATCTGCCCGTCACCGATACCTGCCCGGGGTTCGGTTCGGTGGCGAAGTACACGGCGGTATCGATCGCCGAGGCAAGCCTCGACGTCGAATCGATGAGCGAGTCCTCGACCAAGGTCTTCGTCATGGAAGTGATGGGCCGCCACGCCGGCTGGATCGCCGCCGCTGCGGGCCTGGCGAGTCAGGGCAAGGATGCGCCGCCGCACGTGATCCTGTTTCCCGAAGTGCCGTTCGAGCAGGAAGCCTTCCTCGCGCGGGTGAAAGCCGTCGTGGCGAAGGTCGGCTATTGTTCGGTGATCGTCTCCGAAGGCGTGAAGACACTGGATGGCAAATTCCTCACCGACTCCGGCGTGGTCGATGCCTTCGGCCACACCCAGCTCGGCGGGGGCGCAGCGCCGATCATCGCCGGATTGGTCAAAGAGAAACTTGGCTTCAAAATCCACTGGGCGGTGCCGGACTATCTGCAACGTTCGGCGCGGCATATCGCCTCCAAGGTCGATCTCGATCAGGCGTATGCGGTCGGTCAGGCCGCCGTCGAGTACGC
>JAFEFR010000180.1 GCA_018240485.1 Pseudomonadota bacterium | reverse complement strand
GGCACTTCGGCGTCGATCAATTTCTTGATCATGGCCTGGATCGCGGTCGCCGACGCAGCGCCGCCGTCAATTGTGCCAACGCCGGAGGAAAAGAAAAACTTGAACTCGAAGGTGCCGCGCGGCGTATGCAGATACTTGCGCGTGGTCATGCGCGACACGGTCGACTCATGCATGCCGATTTGCTCGGCGATGTCGCGCAGGATCAGCGGGCGCATCGCTTCGGCGCCGAAGTCGAGAAAAGCGCTCTGCGCGTGCACGATCGCATTCGCCACCTTCAGCATGGTCTCCGCGCGCGTGCTCAGGCTTTTGATCAACCAACGCGCCTCCTGCAACTGTCCGCGCAAGTACTGTGCGTCGTCGCGCCGCGCACGCGCGATCAAGTCGGAGTAATGACGGTTGATCGACAGACGAGGCTGACATTGCGGGCTGAGGGCGACGGCCCAGCGTCCATTCACGCGGCGCGCATAGGCGTCGGGCGCGACGAATTCCGGAGCGGTCGCGCTGTAACGCGCGCCGGGTTTGGGGTCGAGCGAGCGGATCAGCGCGACGGCGGCATCGATCGTTGCCTCCTCGCTGCGCAACAGTTTCGCCAGGCGGGGGCGATCGTTGCGGGCGAGCGTTTCGAGGTGATGTGCGACGATGTCGCATGCCGCCTTCAAGCCGGGCGTCTGCGGCGCGACCACGTCGAGCTGCGCGCGCAGACATTCGCCGAGCGTGCGACTGGCAACGCCGACCGGGTCGAAATGCCGGATGCGGTGACGCATGGCTTCGATCTCGTCGGCGACGACCGGGCTGTTGCGAGCGCTCGCAAGGCCGGATAGCGAAGCGCACAGCGATTCAGCGTCTTCATGCAGATAGCCGTCTTCGTCGATCGCTTCCACGATCGCCGTCCCGATGGCGCGATCGCGCAGAGACAACGAAGTGAGGTTGAGCTGCCACAGCAGGTGATCGCGCAGGTCTTCGGTTTCCGCGTCCTGCCGGTCGGCATCGTCGGTATCCGTGCGCGTCGGCGTGCCGTAGTCGCGGCCATCGTCGCCGAAGTCCCCGGCAAGTTCGAAGTCGTCGATGTCGCGGGTTTCGTCTGCGCCCGACATCGGCGCCTCGGTATCGAGGTGCTCGACCGGATCGCGGTCGGCATCGCGGTCGGCGGATTCGCCGGAAAACTCGTACTCCGTTTCGGCATTCGCCCCGTCATCGAGGGATTCGTTCAGCTCGAGCAGCGGGTTGGATTCGAGCAACTGGCGCAGTTCGACTTCCAGCTCGACGCTCGACATCTGCAACAGTTTGATGGCCTGCTGCAATTGCGGAGTCAGCGAGAGCTGCTGTTGCAGGCGAAATTGTAGGGCGGGTTTCACGGTGAGGGAGAAAACATCCGATCGATGTCGCGCTCAGCATAGCGCCAAATCGGGGGCGGTGGTCAATGCACTCGTGCGATGCGACGGCGTTCGAGTCTGTACGACGGGCAATGGCGCAGGCAGGACGCTGGCTCAGGCCAAGGGCATGACGATTTCCACTTCGAGGCCACCGCCCAAGGCGTTGCTGGCACGAATGCGACCGCCTTGGCGCTCGATCGCCCGTTTGGCGATTGCCAACCCCAAACCCGAGCCGCCGCTCTTGCGCGCGCGGGCGTCGTCGGTGCGGTAGTACGGCTCGAAAATACGTACGAGATCGGCTTCCGGCACGCCCGGACCCGAGTCGATGACGCATAACCGCGCTTCGCGTTCGACCTGCTGCAGGCGAATCCGGATCGAGGTGTCCGTGCGCGTGTAGTTGACCGCGTTGCGCACGATGTTCTCGATGGCGCTGCCGAGGAGGTCGGCTTCGGCGTTCACCACGAGCGGCATGGTGCGCTCGATGCGCAGGGAGCAACGGCGAGCCTGCGCCTCGAACGAGGCGTCGTCGGCGATATCAGCAACGAGCGCATCCAGCGCGACCCGTTCGACCCGGGCGGGCTGTGTGGTTTCCATGCGCGAGAGTTGAATCGCCTGTGCGATCATTTCTTCCAAGCGTTCGGATTCGCGCTCGATGCGGTCGAGTTGCAAACGAACGTCGCCCGAGGGCGTTTGATCGCGGGCCAATTCGAGGGCGACGCGTTGGCGCGCGAGCGGGGAGCGCATTTCGTGCGATACATCGCGAATCAGTCGGCGTTGGCCTTCGACGAGTTCTTTCAGACGGGCCGCCATGCCATCGAATTCGTTCGCCAGGGAAAGCATCTCCGCGCTGCGACCGAAATGCAGCGGGCCGATGCGCGCGTCCAGATCGCCGCTTGCGACGCGACGCGCGATCGCCTGGATGCGCGACAGCGGCGCGGAAACGTACGCCGCGAGAATCAAGGCGAAGATCGCGCTGATGAGGCTGGCGATGGTGATCTGATTCCAGAAATACGTGGGACGCAGAACCAACATGCGCAACAATGGGTGCGTTTGATACGAGGCGATTGCCGTATAGCGACTGCCGTCGGGCAGGGCGATCAGGCGCAATCGGTTATGGCCGGAGTGCAGGCCTTGTTCGTCGGCGACGGCGTTGTCAGCCTCGGAGGCGAGGTCTTCATAGGTCTCGTTGTCGAGAATGTCCTTGTCGTGGACATCGAGCACGTGCAGATCGATGCCGCGTTCGCTGGCGCTGCGCTGCACTTCGCGCAGGGCGGCGGTGCCACCCGCGTGCAGTGCCCGGCTTGCGTCGCGCAACTGGTCGTTGAGAACCGAATCCATGCGCGTGATGTCGAGGCCGGGAATTTTCTCGTTCTCGAACGTGTAGGAGGCGCTCCAGGCGATCGCCACGATGAGTACCAGCGTGGCGATCCAGAGCAGAGCGAAAACCCGCCAGAAAAGACGGCGCATGCTCAAACCTTCCACATTCGTGTGTGCGGGAGGATCGACGGCATGCAAGCGAGCGGACGCGCGGCATCGTCGCAGTGGGGTGCGGGTCGGCTGCGACAGCGTCCGGCCCGGAGTGAAGCCGGGAGTGTCCGATCGGGCGGCATGCGTCAGTCTTCGATCACGCGGAACAGATAGCCGCCGCGCTGGATCGTGTGAATCAGCGAATCGCCGTCCGCTGCCGGGCCGAGCTTGCGCCGCAATTTGGAGATATGCACGTCGATGCTGCGATCGAACGGGCGCAGCGTGCGACCGAGCACGCTTTGTGCGATGGCGTCCTTGCCGACCACATGGCCGGCTTCGCGCATCAGCATGGCGAGGATGTTGAATTCCGTACCGGTCAGCGCGATCGCTTCACCACGCACACTGACCGTGCGCGCTGCGATGGCGAGCTTGACCGGGCCGAGCGAAATGTCGCCGTGGTGGATGCTGTCGACGTCGCCGCGCGTACGCCGCAAAATCGCGCGCAGGCGTGCGGCGATTTCACGCGGATTGCACGGTTTCGGTACGTAGTCGTCGGCGCCGAGTTCGAGACCGAGGATGCGATCGATATCCTCGCCGAGCGCGGTCAGCATGAGTACCGGCAGTTGCGAGTTGCGACGCAACTCGCGCAGCACATCGATGCCGGATTTTTGCGGCAGCATGACATCGAGAATCACGGCGTCGTAGTCGCCCTCGCTCAGACGCCGCAGCGCCATGGCGCCGTCCTCGGCGACATCGATGGTGAAACCTTCGCGTCCGAGAAAATCGCTCAACAACTGGCTCAGTTCTTCGTCGTCGTCGACCAACAGGATTTTTGCATCGCTCATGGCGGGAAACTATACCGCGACGACGGCGGCTGTAACGCGGGCCGCCACAATCTTTGCAAAACCTTACATGCGCCGGTGACGCCTGGCTTACGCAATGGTGAGCAGCAGCAGGCCGCCGAGCACGATGCGATACAGCGCGAAGGGCGTGAATCGGTGCGTGCGGATGAAGCCGAGCAACCATGTGACGGCGACGAAAGCGACCAGCATCGACACGCAGAAACCCAGCGCCAGCGCGCCCCAGTCTTCATGGCCGCCGCCGGCCTTCATCGCCTTGAGCAGCTCGTAGCCGGAAGCGGCGAACATGGTCGGAATGCCGACGAGGAACGCAAATTCGGTTGCGGCCGCACGATTGCTCGTGCCGGCGAGCATGGCGACGAAGATCGTCGCGGCCGAGCGTGAGGTGCCGGGGAAGATCGCGGCGACGACCTGGGCTAAGCCAACGAGAATGGCGACATTCCAGGTGACGGTCGTCGAATCCGGCAGTTTTGCGGCGAAATGTTCGGCGACGATCATCCAGATGCCGCCAACGAGAAACGCCCAGGCGATGGGCGTGATGTCGTCCTTGAGTTTGAAGCCGAATTTGGTCAGGGCGAATCCGAGTGCGCCGGTGATGAGAAAAGCGGTAATCAGCTTGAGCGCATAGTCGCGGTTTTCGGGCTTGTGGAAATTCGTGGCGAGCTGCCACAGGCGTTGGCGATAGATCAGGACGACGGCGAGAATCGCGCCGGCCTGGATGACCACGTTGAAGGTTTCCGTGCGCTCGCCGAGCCAGCGCTCGGCAACAAGCAGGTGGCCGGTGGAGGAAATCGGCAAAAATTCGGTGATGCCTTCGATGATGCCGAGCAGAACGATACGAAGAAATTCGGTCATGGGCGCAGGATAGCGAGTGGGGAGGCCGCAACGATTGCAGTGCGCGAGCGTATCCGTGTCGATCGCAAAGGCGCAACAGCAACTTTAATGGCATGATACGTTACATGGATCGATGCCTTCCGCATCGCGTCGTGTTGACGTCGTCGGGGCCGGGAGCGACATGCCGGCGGCGGCGTTTTCGGCGAGTCTTTGAAACACATCCGGGGGAAGGGGACGATGCCCAGTACGGAACCGCGCGGCCCGAAGCAAATTTACAAGGCATTGAAATGGTCGCTCAACGGCCTGCGCGCGAGTTGGGTTTACGAAGCGTCGTTTCGTCTTGAAGTCTATCTGTCGATCGCACTGTTCCCGCTCGGTCTCTGGCTCGGCCATGGCGCGGTCGAAAAAGCGATGTTGGTCGGCAGTCTCGTGTTGGTGCTGGCGGCTGAAATCCTGAATTCCGCAATCGAAGCCGTGGTCGACAAGACGACGCCCGAGTTTCACGAATTGGCCGGTCGCGCCAAGGACATGGGATCGGCGGCCGTGTTCGTGCTCATGCTGAACGTGGTCTTGTGCTGGGGCTTGATACTTTGGCAGCACGCCGCGATGTAGACATGGCGTGCGGTAATCGTCCATGCGGGAAAACCGTCAGGAAACCACAATTTGAACCCCGAACTCTTGATCGCCCTGTTGACCCTCAGCACGCTCGAAATCGTACTTGGCGTCGACAACCTCGTGTTCATTTCCATCGCGGTGGGTCGGCTGCCCGCCGAGCGGCGCGACATCGCGCGCAAACTCGGCCTCGTGTTCGCCTGCATGACGCGCATCGCGCTGCTCGTCACCCTTGCCTACATTGCACGGTTGGACGACCGGCATATGCCGTTGTTCAAGGCATTCGGGCACGTTATTTCGGTACGCGACCTGATCCTCGGCGGCGGCGGCGCTTTCCTCATCGTCAAAGGGTTCATGGAGATTGCCGATACCGTGCGCGGCAAGCAGAGTGAGGTGGTGACCCATGCCGCGGCGGCGGGTTTCGCCTGGATCATCGCGCAAATTGCAGTGATCGACATCGTGTTCTCGATCGACTCCGTGATCACCGCCGTGGGCATGGTGCGCGATATTCCGGTCATGGTCGGCGCGATCATCCTCGCCGTCGCCGTGATGCTGTTCGCTTCCACGCCGGTCGGCAATTTCATCGACAACAATCCGCCGATCCGCATGCTGGCGCTGGCGTTCATCGTGCTGATCGGCATCGTCCTGGTGCTGGAAAGCGTGGACGTCCATGTGCCGCGCGCCTATATCTACGGCACGATGGCGTTTTCGGCGATCGTCGAACTGCTCAATCTGTGGACGGCAAAAAACCAGAAACGGATTCCCTGACGTCATTCGGGCCGGCGCGGCGCGATGGCGTCGCCCGGTATTGGGTATGATGTGGCAACGATAAACTTTCGGAGGAAACGACCATGCCCCTGCATCGCCTCGCTCTGCTTCTGCTGGCCGCCTTCTTGCTCGGCGGTTGCGGTTACAACGCCTTCCAATCCAAAGACGAAGCGGTCAAGGCCGCCTGGTCCGAAGTGCTCAACCAGTATCAGCGCCGCGCCGATTTGGTGCCGAATCTGGTCAACACCGTGAAGGGTTACGCCGAGCACGAGCAGTCCACGCTCGAAGCGGTCACCAATGCGCGCGCCAGCGTCGGCAAGATCACGCTGACCACCGACGATCTCTCCGATGAAAACAAGATGAAAGCGTTTCAGCAGGCCCAGGGCGAGCTGTCGAGCGCCCTGTCGCGGTTGATGGCGGTGTCCGAAAACTACCCGAACCTCAAGGCCGATGGCCTGTTCCAGAATTTGCAGGCGCAGCTCGAAGGTACGGAAAACCGGATTGCCGTTGCCCGCAACCGCTACATCGCCGCGATTCAGGATTACAACACCTTCGCCCGCAGCTTCCCGCAGAACCTCACCGCGATGATGTTCGGCTACAAGACCAAGGCCAATTTCACGGTCGAGAACGAGAAGGCGATTTCCGCGCCGCCGACGGTCGATTTCGGCAAGCCGGCGGCGCCCCCCGCGCAGCCTGCAGCCCAGCCGGCGCATTGAGCCGGAAGCGGCCCCCGGCGCTCGATGGCGAATCGCACGGATGATCGCAAAAATTTTCCGCATCGCCCGCCTCGCTTGCGCGAGCCGGGCGCGTTCGCGCCACCGCTTGCACGTCATTGGGTTTTCGTTATGCCTGCTGGCGCTCGCTCCGCTCGGGCTGCGTGCCGCCGAGGGCGATCCGCAGCCGATTCCGCCGCT
>JAFEFR010000017.1 GCA_018240485.1 Pseudomonadota bacterium | reverse complement strand
TCGACCAGCGCGTTCTTGGTGATGATCGTGAACGGATGCCGGTGTTCGGCCAGCACTTCGATGATTGAGCGCGTGATGCGATAGCGCCGCTCGATCGGCTGATACGGATCGGTGTTCGCACCGAGATTGATCGGCGAGCAGACGTAGCCCGGTTTCGCCAGTTCGCGGTGCAACAGCTCGGCGGCATTGGTCTTGGCGAACAGCTTCGTCTCGAAATCGATGCCCGGCGAGAGATTGAGATAGCTGTGCGAGGGGCGCGCGTAACAATAGATGCAGCCATGCTCGCAGCCGCGATAGGCGTTGATCGATTGGCTGAAATGGATGTCGGGCGATTCGTTGTGGCTGATGATCGTGCGCGCACGCTCTTCGGTCACCGTCGTGTCGGGACGCGATTCGGGTTCCGTTGCCTGCTCCCAGCCATCGTCCTCGCGCGTGCTCGTGCGCGACTCGAAGCGGCCTTCGGGATTCGACGGCGCACCGCGGCCCTTGATCCGTGCCGGCACATCGAGGCGATCCGAGTAGTCGGGCGTGCGTTCGCGGCGCATGGCGCGAGTATGCGCCGCGCCCGTCTCAGGAGTTGCGAAACCGGATCGCGTTCGCTCAGCCATCCAGCGACGCGCGGAAGGAAAACCGCCGCGTCAGCGTTTGCCCCGGCGCGAGCACGGTCATGCCGTGCGCCACCGCGCCGCCCGCAAGATTCACCGCGTCGGCCGCGTGGTCGACCGGCTCGAAGCAGAAGAAGTCGCGCTGCGCCGGCACGTAGACGATGTAGCGATCGGCATCGGCGTCGATGTGCAGACGCAGCCCGCGCCGCGGCCAGCGGATCGCGGCGCGGCCGTTCCAGCCGTCGAAAAAATTGTCCAACCCATCGGGCAGCGCCGCTTCGCCGGCGAAGTCCCACGCCGCCGGCACGGCGATGCGCTCGACCGGCAGCGGCGTGCGTCCGTCGTTGCGCCAGACGCCCTGCGCCGGCGCATGCAGGCTGACCGCGCCGTGGCGCGGAAAGAACGGATGCAGGCCGAGGCCGAACGGCAGGGCGAGGGCGCCGGTGTTGGTCGCGCTCAAGGTCACGGCGAGCGTGCCGTCGTCGAGCGCGTAGCGCAGCACGGCGCGATAGCAGTAGCCCGTCGGCGCGGTTTCTTCGAGCGTCAGCGCCACCTCGGTGGCCGACGCCTCAGCCACCTGCCATGCGCGCTGCCAGCCACTGCCGTGGATCGGCCACGGCTCGTCCGCGCGATTGCGCGCCAACTCGACGCGGCGGCCGTCGATGGCAAAGCCGCCGCCCGACACGCGACCCGACCACGGAATCAGCGGATAGCAGGCAAGGCGGTTCGGGTCGGGCGCGGTCGACGGCGGCGCTACGCGATCGAACGCGCGCATCAGCGGCAGCGCCGCGCCGTGCGCGATCCAGTCGAAACGGACGAGCCCTCCGCCCCATGCGGGTTCGATCTCGAGCCGCAGCGAATCGCTCGCCAGAATCATTCGCCCGCTCCGCCGCGGATCACAACGCGCGGATGCGATACATCGCACTTGCGTGCGGCGCGAGCCTGACCCGGATCGCGCCGTCGCCTTGCGCATCGGCGTGTTCCCACAGGTCGCGCACGGTATACGTTTTCTCCTTGTCGAGGCCGAGCTCGTCTGCGGCGACCTTCACCTCTTTCGCAGAGCGGCCTTCGTTGAACACGACGACTGCGCGACTGCCGTCGTGCAAGGGTTTGACGATGACATGCACCCCGTCGCGCACGCGGATGCGCTTGCCCTGCACGCCGAGTGCGTCCTGATCGACCGCGATCACTTCCTTGTTGGTGAGGATGTGCAATGCTTCCGGCGTGACTTTGCGCAAGTCGGTGCCGATCAGCAACGGCGCGGCCATGATCGCCCACAGGCTGAAGTGGCTGCGGTACTCGACATCGCTCATGCCGCCGTTGCCGACTTCGAGCATGTCCGGATCGTTCCAGTGTCCGGGCCTTGCGTATGCATCGAGCACGACGTTCTGCTTGAACAGTCTCAGCATCGAGGCGTACGTGTCTTCGATGTCGCCGGTCGTACGCCAGGAATTGCCGTCGACCGGCGGCGCGCTCGCCCACAGCCAGGCCTTGTTCTCGCCCCATTCGCACAGGCTGTAGAAGATCGGCTTGCCGGTCGCGCGCAGCGCTTCGCCCATCGCGCTGTAGCGCTGCTTCGCGTCGATCTTCTCGTTATTGCAGTTGTCGTATTTCAGATAGTCCACGCCCCACGCGGCGTAGAGCGCGGCGTCCTGCTTCTCGTGGCCGAGACCGCCGGGAAAGCCGTGGTTCTCCTTCTTCGGCTCGCAGGTCCAGCTGCCGGCGCTCGAGTACAGGCCGAACTTCAGACCCTTGGCGTGGATGTAGTCGGCCAGTGCCTTGATCCCGCTCGGGAAGCGCGCGGGATTCGGCGTGAGGTTGCCGTTCGCATCGCGCTTCCCGTCGGCCCAGCAGTCGTCGATGTTGACGTAGGTGTAGCCGGCATCCTTCAAGCCCAGTTCGATGAATTTGTCGGCGATGCCGTGGATCATGGCCTCGTCGAATTCGGCGCGGCAATGGGTGGAGTTCCAGTTGTTGAAACCCATCTGCGGCGTCGGTGCGATGTCGGCCGCGGTTTGCGCGGCATCGGCATGGGTCGAGGCGGCGACGATACCGACGACGAGCGTCAGCGACAGCAGGATTTTGCGTGCAACGTTGTTCATCGAGATTCTCTGCGAAGAAAGGACAGGCATTACCAAAACACCGCATAGAGCACGACCAGGATCGCGACCACGCCGATCGCGCCGAGATTGAAACCGTTCGAGGTGCGAAAGCTCACATCGTCGGTGCGGATGCGGTTCTTCGCCGCCACCGCCGTCGTCGCCAACGAGGCGACGACGGCGAGCAGCAGCGCCAGCACGAAGACGAGGCCGACGCGGTTCATGAACGGCATCGCGGGCAGGCCGAAGCGGATCGCGATCGACAACACGACCGAACCGATCGCCGCGGCGAGCGCCCCGGCTTCGTTCGCGCGCGGCCAGAACAGGCCGAGCAGAAAGATCACGCAGATGCCGGGCGTGAAGTAGCCGGTGAAATCCTGGATGTACTGGAACGCCTGGTCGAAGCTGCCGAGCAGCGGCTTGGCCGCGAGCACGCCGATGACCACCGCGACGATCGCGGCGAGGCGGCCGACATTGACCAGATGCGTCTCGTCGCGCCGGTCGCGCAGGCGCGCATAGAAATCCAAGGTGAAGATCGTCGCGATCGAATTGATCTTGGAGGCGAGCGAGGCCATGATCGCGGCGACCAGTGCGGCGAAGACGAGGCCGAGCACACCGCTCGGCAACAGGCCCATCATCGTCGGATAGGCCTGGTCGGGACGCGCGAGACCCGGTGCGAGCGCGACCGCGGCGATACCCGGCACGACCACGATCAGCGGGATCAGCAGCTTGATGAACGCCGCCAGCAACACGCCTTTCTGTGCCTCGCCGATGTCCTTCGCCGCGAGCCCGCGCTGGATGATGTACTGGTTGAAGCCCCAGTAGCTCAGGTTCATCACCCACAGGCCGCCGACGAGCACGGCGATGCCGGGCAGGTCCTTGTAGAACGGGCTGTCGGGCGGCAGGATCATGTGGAAGTGGTCGGGGTGCAGTTCGAGCAGCTTGTGAAAGCCGGCGAGCACGCCGCCGTCGCCGCCGATCTGGCCGAGCGTGATCGCGGCGACGAGCAGGCCGCCGATGACGAGCAGCGAGACCTGGACGAAGTCGGTCAGCGCCACCGCCTTGAGGCCGCCGTAGAGCTGATAGGCCAGCGAGAACAGGCCGAGCAGGACGAGCGCGGCGAACTGATCCATGCCGGTGACCTGCGCGACCGCGATCGAGCCGAGCCAGAGGATCGAGGTCAAATTGACGAACACGTAGAGGATCAGCCAGAACACCGCCATCACCGTGCGGATGCGCGTGCCGTAGCGCTCCTCGAGGAACTGCGGCATGGTGTTGATGCCGTTGCGCAGGAACACCGGCAGGAACCAGCGGCCGACGATCAGCAATGTCGCCGCGGCCATCCATTCGTAGGAGGCGATCGCGAGGCCCAGCGCATAGCCCGAACCCGACATGCCGATGATCTGCTCGGCGGAGATGTTGGCTGCGATCAGCGAGGTGCCGATCGCCCACCACGGCAGCGCCTTGCCGGCGAGGAAGTAGTCCTTCGCATCCTTGCGATGACTGCCTTTCTCGCGCGACACCCACTGCGCGAGCGCGAAGATGCCGACGAGATAGGCCAGCACGATGACGATGTCGAGCCACGCAAGTTTCATTTGTTCCCTCCTCTTTTTTCCTCGACCGCGACCGTTCTGCCGCCGTTGAGGATTTTTCTGTGTTGAAAATGCCGACTTCTACGCAAGCAACCCGGCTTGCCGCGCCAGCGCGTGGCAGCCGTGGGCGGACGCGAGTTCCGAATGCGCCTGCGCCGCATGTCCGCGCAAGGCGAGCGCCGCCGTGTACGCCGCGAGCAGCGACGCTGCGCCGACGAGATGCACGCGGCCCGCGTCCGCCGGCAGATCGTTCAGTTCATGGCCGATCAGCAGGCCGGAGAGAAACGGACGCAGTTGCTCCGGTCGCAGCGCGTCGAACAGGCCGAGTGTGCGCACCGCGAACAGGTGCTGGAGCAGATCGCCCGCGCGCGCGGCGTGGGCAACGCCCTGCGCGAACGCATCGGCATCGTGTTCGCCCGGCCGCATCAGGCGCCCAAGCACGCTGTGCGAGCAAAGCAGCTCGAACAGCTCGCCGGTCATCGCCGTGGCGAAGCGTTCGATGCGACCGTCCGCCAGGGTGACGCGCTTGCTGTGCGTGCCGGGCAGGCACACGGTCTGGCGTTGCGGTGCGAGTTCGCCGAGCAGGCCGCAGAGCTGCGTTTCCTCGCCGCGCATCACATCGCAGGCGCCGCTGTCGTCGCGGCTGCGCAGGCCCGGCACGATCCAGACCTCGCGTCCGGCGAAAGCGTCCGCGGGCAGGCGTTGCAGCGCCGAGGCGATCCCGGCGAGACCCGCCGGGCAATCGACGTAGGGCACTTCGACCCAGCCCTGGCGGCTGCCGACCATGCCGGCCATGACGATGAGCGGGTCGTCCCAGCCGTCGATCTCTGCGCGCAACACGTCGGCGAAGCGGCCATCGGCAGCGTGGATGCCGCGCGCCGAGCGGCGCTGCTCGCGCACGTGCCCGCTCGCATCGAGGCGGAAGACGCGCAGGCTCGTGCTGCCCCAGTCGACGGCGATCACAGTCCGGCGAACCGTGCTTCGGCCAGACCGGCCACGCCCGCGATCCGCGCCTGGAACACGCCGCCGGCCTGCGGCTCGCGTTCGAGCTGCGCCGCGCCCAGTCCTTCGCGCGCCGAGGTGAGGTAGAGCGTATCGAGATCGGCGCCGCCAAACGCGGGACAACTCGGCTGGCTCGCGGGTACAACGACTTCGTGCTCGATCGCGCCGTCGCGGCCGTAGCCGACGACGCGGCCCGCGCCCCAGTGCGCGCTCCACAGGCGGCCATCGCGATCGACCGTCGCGCCGTCGGGGCCGGCCGGCGCGGCGACGCGCGCGAACACGTGCGGCGTGCCGGTGCGTGCGAGTCCGGCGTCGTAGTCGCAAACCATGATTTCGCCGCGACGCGTGTCGCAGTAATACAGCGACGCACCGTCGGGCGCGAACGCGATGCTGTTCGGGATCGCCACGCCACCCAAGTCGAGCGGGCGCAGTCCGTGCCGCGCGGAATATTGGTAGAAGCGGCCGATCGCACGCTTCGGCACGCCTTCGTCGAGCGTGCCGAAGACGAAGTTGCCGTGGCGGTCGCTGCGGCCGTCGTTGAGGCGCAGGGTCGCATGCTCGTCGATCGTGATGAGCCGTTGCGCGGCAAGACGCTCGTCGGCTTCGTTGCCGCGCAAGTCGGCGAGATAGAGGCCCTTGGCGAGGCCGAGCAGCAAGCGGCCGGATTCGCACAGCGCGAACGAGCCCAGCCGGTCGGGCAGCCGCCAGCTTCGCGTCGCACCGCTGTCGGGATGATGCCGCCACAGGCGCGCGCCGTGGATGTCGGTCCACAGCAGCGCCTGCGCACGCTCGTCCCAGAGAATGCCTTCGCCCAACTCGCAGCGGCTGTCCACCGCGAGCCGCGCTTCGACGCGGGTCGTTGCCAGCGAGGCGGTCGGCGCGGCGCTCATCTCACCACTCCGCCACGCTGCCGTCGCGATGGCGCCAGACCGGATTGTGCCAGTCCGGCGCGGTGCGGCTGCGCTCGATGACGACGGCTTCGTCGATCTCCACGCCGAGGCCGGGTTTCGTGAACGGTTTGACCGAACCTTGCTCCATCGCGAACGCGTCCTTGTTGACCACGTAGTCGAGCACCTCGCCATCGGCGTTGTAGTGGATGCCGATGCTCTGTTCCTGCAGCATGGCGTTCCAGTTGGTGAAGTCCACATGCAGGCAGGCGGCGAGCGCGATCGGGCCGAGCGGGCAATGCGGGGCGAGGGCGACATCGTAGGCTTCGGCCATGGCCGCGATCTTCATGCACTCGCTGATGCCGCCGGCGTGCGAGAGGTCCGGTTGCAGGATGGCGATGCCGCCGCGCTCGAACACGTGCTTGAATTCGTAGCGCGAATACATGCGCTCGCCCGCGGCGAGCGGGATCGCGGTGTGCGCGGCGAGGCGCGGATAGTGTTCGGCCTGCTCGGCGAGCACGGGCTCCTCGATGAACAGCGGCCGGTACGGTTCGAGTTCACGGATCAGGATCTTCGCCATCGGCGCGCCGACGCGGCCGTGGAAGTCGAGGCCGAACTCGATCGTGTTGCCGAACGCCGCGCGGATCTCGGCGACTTTGGCGACCGCGGTGTCGATCGCGCGGCTCGAGTCGATCAGCGCCAGTTCCTCGCAGGCATTGAGCTTGAACGTGTCGAAGCCGTGCGCCATGCGCAGACGGATCTGCGCGATGATGTCGGCCGGGCGATCGCCGCCGACCCAGCAATAGGTTTTCATGCGCTCGCGCACGAGACCGCCAAGCAGCTGATACACCGGTACGCCGAGCGCCTTGCCCTTGATGTCCCACAGCGCCTGGTCGATGCCCGCGATCGCGCTCATGAACACCGCGCCGCCGCGGTAGAACGCGCCGCGATACATGGTCTGCCAGTGATCGTTGATGCGTGCGGGGTCCGTGCCGATCAGCTGTTCGCCGATCTCTGCGACAGCCGCCTCGACGCTGCGCGCACGGCCCTCGACGACGGGCTCGCCCCAGCCGACGAGGCCTTCGTCGGTTTCCATTTTCAGAAACATCCAGCGCGGCGCGACGCGGTAGGTGGTCAGCTTGGTGATTTTCACTCAGGGTTTCATCCGCAAAGATCGAACAAAGGTCTCGGCGCGACTACGCGTCGCGTTGGAGAGTTGGCCCGGCCGGTACAGATCGCTGCCGAGTCCCGCGCCGGAACAGCCCGCGCCGAGGAAATCGTGAAGGTTGTCGGGCGTGACGCCGCCGACCGCGAACAGCGGCATCGTCGCCGGCAACACGGCCTTGAGCGCGCGGATGTAGCCCGCGCCGAGATTCGCCGCCGGGAACAGCTTGAGAATCTGCGCGCCGGCCTGGATCGCGGCGAAGGCTTCGCTCGGGGTCATGAAGCCGGCGGCCACGGTCAGGCCCGCGGCAACGGCGTGACGGATCAG
>JAFEFR010000179.1 GCA_018240485.1 Pseudomonadota bacterium | reverse complement strand
CCGAAGTCGGCGGCGTACCAGCGCATCGCCGCGATTGAACTGCTCGGTCTCGAAGCGGCGCCGGCGACGGTCAGGATCGACGGCAAGGCCGTAAGTGACGCCACGTTCGACGCGGCGGGCAAGCGCCTGCGCATTCCGCTGGCGAACGAGAACGTCGAGGAAATTTCGTTGGTGAAATGAGCGAGCCGTGGCGTGCGCTGCGCGCACGAGGCAGGCGGGAGTGAGATGGGATTGTGCGCGGAGCGCAGGCTACGCGCCGCGCATCCCGCGGGCTCGCCTACGCAGGTTCTTTCACGCGCAACGTGCACAATCCAGCCGCGATCAGACTCGCGCCACCGATGCCGAGCGCCGCGATCGGTGCGCCGCCGAAGAAGGTCTTGAGCAGGAAGCCGAGCAGGCTCGCCGCGCAGAGCTGCGGGATGACGATGAAGAAATTGAAGATGCCCATGTATACGCCCATCTTCTTCGCCGGCACGCTGTCGGAGAGCAGGGCATAGGGGATCGACAGGATCGAGGCCCAGGCGAAGCCGACGCCGACCATCGCCGCGAGCAGCCAGCGTGGATCGCGGATGACGAGGAACGACAACAGGCCCAGGCCGCCGAGAGCGAGATTGAGCAGGTGCGCGACGCGCAGGCCGAGGCGCCGCGTCAGCGGCGGAATCAGGATCGCGGCGAGCGCGGCGAAACCGTTGTAGGCGGCGAACAGTACGCCGACCCAGTTCGCGCCCTCGTTCCAGGCGGCGCTGCTTGCGTCCGTCGCGCCGAAATGCACGGACGTCACCGCGCCGGTCGTGTAGATCCACATCGCGAACAGCGCGAACCAGGAGAAGAACTGCACGACCGCGAGCTGGCGCATCGTCGCCGGCATCGCCCGCAGGTCGGCGAGGATGTCGGTGACGAAATTGCGCTCGCGCATCGCGCCCGCCGCGAGCTGGATCAGGCCATAGCCCGCGGCCATGCCGGCGATCAGGTAGAGCTGCTGGTCGATGCCGAAATACCACACCGCCAGCGCGAAGGCCGCACCGGCCAGGGTCCAGATCAGCCCGGTCGCGCTTGCCGGCGCGGCAGCGGGTGGCGGTGCGGCGGCGTCGGCCGGCGCCGCATCGGAAAATCCGTGCAGCGCCTCGGGCGGATATTCGCGCGTCGACAACACGGTCCAGAGGATCGCGCCGAACAGCACGGCGGCGCCGGCATGGAACGAATACTTGACCGTGTCGGGGACAAGACCGGCTGCCGCTGTGTTGGCGATGCCGAAATGCGCGAATGCGTACGGCAGCGCGCTGGCGATGATCGAGCCCGCGCCGATGAAGAAGCTTTGCATCGCGTAGCCGGCCGGCCGTTGTTGCGTCGGCAGCTGGTCGCCGACGAAGGCGCGGAACGGCTCCATCGAGATGTTGATCGAGGCGTCGAGGATCCAGAGCAGGCCGGCGGCGATCCACAACCGCGGCGAGTTCGG
>JAFEFR010000178.1 GCA_018240485.1 Pseudomonadota bacterium | reverse complement strand
GCGCTGGATCAGCGTCACCGCGCCGCTTTGCGCGCGGGCACGTGCAAGACCCGCTTGATCCACCAGCCAACCTGCGATGGCTCGATACACGATGCCCAGCACCGGCCCGATCGCCTCCGGGCGGCTGGCGAACAGAAAGCGCAACGGATACGGAAAACTCAGCACCCACTGCCGCACCGGGCGTGCGCCGAACACGTCTTCCACCAGCAGGCGCGCCGACTCGGCCATGCGCCGCGCCCCGCAAATCGGGCAGAACTCGCGCCGCTTGTACGAGAACGCCACCAGCCGTTCGGCGTGGCAGGCCTCGCAGCGCACGCGCAGGAAGCCGTGCTCCAGGCGACCGCAGCGCAGGTACTCCTCGAATTCCTCGCGCACGTAATCGGGCAACGCGCGACCCTCTGCCGCGAGCCGGGCGAGGAAGGCATCGTAGTAGTCGCGCACCAGCGCGTACAGGCGCGTGCGCTCGGGCGCGTGACGCGCATGGCGTGGCGCAGGTGAGAGAGTGGCCTGTATCGCGCTGCCCGTGTACGGCGCGGCGTGCCTCGCCAGCGGGGCAAGCACCGAACGCTCCTGCGCGGTGACGGCTGCACAGTGTTCCGAACCGCCTCACGGTTGCGGTGCGGTGTTTTACGGGAATAGCTGTAGGAAAACGGCGCGGTATGGCAGTCCCCTGCAAACCGCACCGACGGTGTGTGATCAGCCCGGCCGATAGACCTCGCCACCCTGTTTGCGGAACTCCCTGGCTTTCTCTTCCATGCCTTTGGCCAGCGCCTCGGCTTCGTTGGCGACGCCGTGATCCTTGGCGTAGTCGCGCACGTCCTGGGTGATCTTCATCGAGCAGAAGTGCGGGCCGCACATCGAGCAGAAGTGGGCGTGTTTGGCAGCCTCTTTGGGCAGGGTTTCGTCGTGGAATTCCTGCGCCTTCTCCGGGTCGAGGCCAAGGTTGAACTGGTCCTGCCAGCGGAATTCGAAGCGCGCCTTGGAGAGCGCGTTGTCGCGCACCTGTGCGCCGGGGTGGCCCTTGGCGAGATCGGCGGCGTGCGCGGCGATCTTGTAGGTGACGATGCCGTCGCGCACGTCCTGCTTGTTCGGCAGGCCCAGGTGTTCCTTCGGCGTGACGTAGCACAGCATCGCCGTGCCGTACCAGCCGATCATCGCCGCGCCAATGGCGCTGGTGATGTGGTCGTAGCCCGGTGCGATGTCGGTGGTCAGTGGCCCGAGTGTGTAGAACGGCGCCTCGCCGCACTTCTCCAGCTGACGCTCCATGTTCTCCTTGATCAGATGCATCGGCACGTGACCGGGACCTTCGATCATGGTTTGCACGTCGTGTTTCCAGGCAATCTGGGTCAATTCGCCGAGCGTGTCGAGTTCGGCGAACTGCGCCGCATCGTTGGCGTCGGCGATGCTGCCCGGGCGCAGGCCATCGCCGAGCGAGAAGGCCACGTCATACGCCTTCATGATTTCGCAGATGTCCTCGAAATGGTCGTAGAGGAACGACTCCTTGTGATGCGCCAAGCACCACTTGGCCATGATCGATCCGCCACGCGACACGATGCCGGTCACGCGCTTCGCCGTCAGTGGAATGAACGGCAGGCGTACGCCGGCGTGGATGGTGAAGTAATCCACGCCCTGTTCGGCTTGCTCGATCAGCGTGTCGCGGAAGATGTCCCAGGTCAGTTCCTCGGCCTTGCCGTCGACCTTCTCCAGTGCCTGATAGATCGGCACGGTACCGATCGGCACCGGCGAATTGCGGATGATCCACTCGCGCGTTTCGTGAATGTGCTTGCCGGTGGACAGATCCATCACCGTGTCGCCGCCCCAACGAATCGCCCAGACCATTTTCTCGACTTCTTCGGCAATCGAACTCGTCACCGCCGAGTTGCCGATATTGGCATTGATCTTCACCAGGAAATTGCGGCCGATGATCATCGGCTCGGATTCGGGATGATTGATGTTGCACGGAATGATCGCGCGACCGCGCGCCACTTCGTCGCGCACGAATTCGGGCGTGATGATTTTGGGTATCGCCGCACCGAAGGATTGCCCTTCATGTTGTTTGAGCAACGCCGCGTCGCGCAGCGCATCGAGCTTCTGGTTTTCGCGAATCGCGATGTACTCCATCTCCGGCGTGACGATGCCGCGGCGCGCGTAGTGCATCTGCGATACGTTGGCACCGACCTTCGCGCGCAGCGGCGTACGCGTGTGCGGAAAGCGCACCCCGGCCAGCTTCGGATCGGCCGCGCGACGGCGACCGAATTCGCTCGACAAGCCTTGCAGGGTTTGCGTATCGCCGCGCTCGGCAATCCAATTCGCGCGCAACGGCGCAAGCCCGGCGAGCAGATCGATGCGCACGGTTGGGTCGGTGTACGGGCCCGAGGTGTCGTACACGGCGAGTGGGGCATTTTTTTCCGCGCCAAACACGAGTGGCGTATCGGACAACTGCACTTCGCGCATCGGCACGCTCAAATCGGCGCGTGATCCGGG
>JAFEFR010000177.1 GCA_018240485.1 Pseudomonadota bacterium | reverse complement strand
GAACTCGCCGCGATCACCTGGCTCGTGTTCGTGATCTGGGTGAGCATCGGCCTTCTCGTCTACTTCGGCTATGGCATGCGCCACAGTCAGCTGGCTCGGTAAATGGGTGTGATTCGCCTCGAACAAGTCAGCAAGAAGTACCCCTCCGGGCAGGAAGCGCTGACCGATCTTTCCTTCGAGCTGGCCGCCGGCGAGATGGCTTTCGTCGCCGGCCACTCAGGCGCGGGGAAAAGCACCCTTTTGCGCCTCGTCGCACTGATGGACAAACCGACGCGCGGGCAGATCACGGTCAACGGCCACGATTTCGGCAAAATCAAACCTCGCCATGTTCCGCGCGTGCGCAGAAGTGTCGGCATGGTGTTTCAGGATCATCGCCTGTTGATGGATCGCAGCGTGTTCGACAACGTTGCCCTGCCGCTCGAGATCGCCGGCTGCTCGCGCGAGGAAACCGGCAAGCGCGTGCGTGCCGCGCTCGACAAGGTCGGCCTGCTCGCGCGCGAGGCCTCGCTGCCGGCGACGCTGTCGGCAGGTGAACAACAGCGCGTCGGCATCGCGCGCGCCATCGTCGGCAAGCCGCCGGTGCTGATCGCGGATGAGCCGACCGGCAATCTCGACCCGATGCTGTCCGTGGAGATCATGAAACTGTTCGCCGAATTCGGGCAGGTTGGCACCACCGTGCTCATTGCCAGCCACGATCTGAGTTTGATCAAGCGCATGAACAAGCGCGTGCTCGTGCTCGATCACGGCAAGTTGATCGACGATTTCCGCCCCGGCGCACCCGCGCCGCAGACCGGGGCGCAGGCATGAACCGCCGCGTTGCCCCCCTCGCGGTCAAGGCGGACAAACTCGCGGCGTCCGCGCCGGTCGCGCGCGCGCCCAAGCGCGAACGCGGGCGCGCGCGCGCCTGGCGCGAGCATCACGCACGCAGCTTTCGCGCCAGCCTGCGGCGCCTGGCCGCGCGCCCCGGCGCGACCGCGCTGACCCTGCTCGTGATGAGCCTCGCGCTGTGCCTGCCGTTCCTGCTCTGGCTGTTGCTCGACAACGCGCGCGCGCTCGGTGGGCATCTCGACGATGCGCGCGGCGTCGGCGTATTCCTCAAACCCGAGGTCGATGCGGCGGCGGCGAAGTCGTTCGCCGATCGGGTACGCGCTCGCGCCGATGTCGCCGACGTGGCCATCCGCACGCCCGAGGAAGGCCTGGCCGAATTCCGCAGCCAGTCCGGTTTCGCCGACGCGCTCAAGGTGTTGCAGTCGAATCCGCTGCCGACCGTGTTGATCGTGACGCCGAAGGCCATCGCTGCCTCCGCTCGCGGCGCACCGCCGCTCGTCGATGAACTGGCGCATGACAAGCACGTCGACCAGGTGCAGTACGACGCGCTCTGGCGCCAACGTCTCGACGCGATCCTCGCGTTCACCGCGCGCCTCGCCGGCGTGCTCGCGATCCTGCTCGGGCTGGCCGCACTGCTCGTCGTCGGCAATGCCGTGCGCAGCGACATCGTCGGTCGCGCCGAGGAAATTTCCGTGATGCAACTGCTCGGCGCAGGCCGTGCATTCGTGCGTCGACCGTTTCTGTACACCGGGTTGTGGTACGGCGCGCTGGCCGGACTGCTGGCGTTGCTCCTGATCGGTGGCGTCGAGATTGCGCTGGCCGGCCCGCTCGGCCAACTCACATCGAGCTATGGCGAACGGTTCGCGATCCACGGCTTGTCGATCGCGCAGGCGCTGGCTTTGCTCGGCGTGAGCATCGCCTTGGGCTGGCTCGGCGCGTGGATCGCGACGGCACGGCAATTGTCGTTCGG
>JAFEFR010000176.1 GCA_018240485.1 Pseudomonadota bacterium | reverse complement strand
GGCATTGGCCGCGCCAGCGCGCTGGCCTGCGCGCGCGAGGGCGCGCGCGTGCTCGCAACCGACATCGATCACGCTGCGCTCGCCGCGCTGGCCGCGGAGCATCCGGCGATCCGCACCGCCGTGCTCGATGTGACCGATCCGGCGCAGATTGCCGCGCTGGTTGCCGCCCATCGCGATATCGATGTCTTGTTCAACTGCGCGGGCTACGTGCATGCCGGCAGCATCCTCGATTGCGACGCGGCGGCATGGCAGCGCTCGTTCGCGATCAACGTCGACGCGATGTTCCACACCTGCAAGGCGGTGCTGCCGGGCATGCTCGAACGCGGCCGCGGCAGCATCGTCAACATGGCCTCGGTTGCCTCGTCCATCAAAGGCGTGCCCAACCGATTCGCCTACGGCGCGACCAAGGCCGCGGTGATCGGCCTGAGCAAAGCGATTGCGGCGGACTACGTCGCGCGCGGCGTGCGCTGCAATGTCATCTGCCCGGGCACGGTGAAGACGCCCTCGCTCGCCCAGCGCGTCAAGGCGCTGGGCGGCGACGAGGCGACGGTGTGGAAGAGCTTCACCGACCGCCAACCGATGGGCCGGCTCGGCGAAGCGGACGAGATCGCGGCGCTGGTCGTCTATCTCGCCTCGGACGAATCCTCGTTCACCACCGGCACCACGCACGTCATCGACGGCGGCTGGGCCAACTGATTCCAGGAGCAGATCATGAAACTGTTGCGTTACGGTGAGCCGGGCCGCGAAAAACCCGGCCTGCTCGATGCGAATGGCACGTTGCGCGACCTCTCCGGCATCGTCGACGACATCGCCGGCGCGGTGTTGACCAGCGCGGGTCTCGCGAAGCTGCGCGCGCTCGATCCGGCATCGTTGCCGAAGGTGGCGGGAACGCCGCGTTACGGCGCCGCCGTCGGTCGGGTGGGCAAGATGATCTGCGTCGGTCTCAATTATTCCGACCACGCCGCCGAGACGAACGCGAAAGTGCCGGCGCTGCCGATCCTGTTCATGAAGGCGACCACGGCGATCGTGGGGCCGAACGACGATGTGATGATTCCACGCGACTCGGTCAAGACCGACTGGGAAGTCGAGCTCGGCGTGGTGATCGGCGATGTCGCGCGCGACGTGCCGCGCGAGCGCGCGCTCGACCATGTCGCCGGCTACCTCGTCGTCAACGACATTTCCGAGCGCGAGTTCCAGCTCGAACATTGCGGGCAGTGGGTCAAGGGCAAGGGCTGCGACACGTTCGGTCCGATCGGCCCGTATCTGGTAACCCGCGATGACGTGCCCGATGCGCAGAACCTGGCTATGTGGCTCGACGTCAACGGCCATCGCTATCAGAACGGCAGCACCAAGACGATGGTGTTCGACGTGCCCTATCTGGTCAGCCACGTCAGCCGCTACATGACCCTGATGCCGGGCGATGTGATCTCGACCGGCACGCCGCCCGGTGTCGGCCTCGGCCAGAAGCCGCCGGTGTATCTGAAGCCGGGCGATGTGATGGAGCTCGAGATCGAAGGGCTCGGTCGGCAGCGGCAAAACGTGATCGCGTATCGGCGATGACCCGCGAAACGCATGCGCCGCTGCGGCGCGAAACCACTCATCGGAGTAACCACTTGGCCAAGATCGTTGCCCTCGAAGCGCATGATGTACGCTTCCCGACCTCGCGCCAGCTCGACGGATCGGACGCGATGAATCCGGACCCCGACTATTCCGCGGCGTACATCGTGCTGCGCACCGATGCAGACGATGGTCTCGCCGGTTACGGTCTTGTGTTCACGATCGGGCGCGGCAACGACGTGCAGACGGCAGCGGTCTGTGCGCTCGCGCATCTCGTCATCGGCCGCGACGTGGATGAGATCGTCAACGACCTCGGCACGTTCGCGCGCAGCCTCACGGCGGATTCGCAATTGCGCTGGCTCGGTCCCGAGAAAGGCGTGATCCACATGGCCATCGGCGGCGTGATCAACGCGGCCTGGGACCTGGCCGCGCGCCGCGCCGGCAAACCGCTGTGGCGTTTCATCGCCGACATGTCGCCGGAACAGATCGTCGCGCAGATCGACTTCCGCTATCTCAGCGACGCGCTGGCGCCGGACGAGGCGCTCGACATTCTCGAACGCGCCGAACGCGGCAAGGCGCAACGCATCGCCGAGTTGATCGAATGCGGCTATCCCGCGTACACGACCTCGCCGGGCTGGCTCGGCTACAGCGACGAGAAACTCGTGCGGCTGGCGAAACAGGCCGTCGCCGACGGTTTTCGCACGATCAAGCTCAAGGTCGGCGCGAACGTCGAGGACGACGTGCGCCGCTGCCGCCTCGCGCGCGCGACGGTCGGCCGCGACATCGCGATCGCGATCGATGCGAACCAGCGCTGGGACGTCGCGCCCGCGATCGCATGGCTGCGCCGCCTCGTCGAGTTCGACATCGCCTGGATCGAGGAGCCGACCAGCCCCGACGACGTGCTCGGTCATGCCGCAATCCGCAAGGGCGTCCAACCGATGCCGGTGTCGACCGGCGAGCACACGCACAACCGCGTGATGTTCAAGCAACTGTTGCAGGCGCAGGCGGTGGATCTGATCCAGATCGACGCGGCGCGCGTCGGCGGCGTCAACGAGAACCTCGCGATCCTGCTGCTCGCGGCGAAATTCGGCGTGCGCGTGTTTCCGCACGCGGGCGGCGTCGGCCTGTGCGAACTCGTGCAGCATCTGGCGATGGCCGACTTCATCGCGATCAGCGGCAGCATGGAAGATCGCGCGATCGAGTTCGTCGATCACCTGCACGAACACTTTCTCGATCCGGTGCGCATTCGCAACGGCCGCTATCTCGCGCCGTCCGCGCCGGGCATGTCGGCG
>JAFEFR010000175.1 GCA_018240485.1 Pseudomonadota bacterium | reverse complement strand
GGCGCGGTGCGCGTTGCCACCTTGCTGCATGGTTTGAAGCGCCGCAAGCAAAAGTACGGCATGGTGACCATGTGCATCGGCACCGGCATGGGCGCTGCGGGAATTTTCGAGGCGTTGTAGTTACGCCTGAGCTTGCGGCGCGCCCGGCGTTGATTCTGCCTGGGCGCGTTCGACCTTGTCGCTGGGCAGGCTTTTCGTCGTTTTCGCGCCGAGATCGCGCAGCATCGTTGCCTGCCGAATCAGGTTGCCCGAACCGCTTTCGAGCTTGCCCGAAGCATCATCGAGCGCGCGCGCAGCTTCGGCCAGTTTCTTTTTTGCGCTGTCCAAATCTTGCACGAATGCGGCGAATTTGTCGTACAGCTTGCCCGCGCGCTCGGCGATTTCATTGACGTTGCGATTGCGGTCATCGTTGCGCCACAGGCTTTCCACCGTTTTCAACGTGGCGAGCAAGGTCGAGTTGGTAATGATGACGACCTGCCGATCGAGCGCGAAGGCATGCAAGCCGTCGTCGCGATGCACGGCTTCGATGTATGCCGCCTCGACCGGCACGAACATCAGCACGAAGTCGAGTGAGTGGATTCCGGGCAAATCATCATAGCGTTTCTCGGCCAACTCCTTGACGTGGCTGCGCAATGAAGCGATATGCGCCGACAACGCCGCGCCGCGTTCGGCCTCATCGGTGGCTGCGCAATAACGCTCGTAGGCAGTCAGCGACACCTTGGAATCGATGACGATGTCGCGGCCTTCGGGCAAGCGCACGATGACATCCGGTCGCAGGCGCGCGCCACCTTCGCCCTGCAACGTGGTTTGCGTTTCGTACTGGCGCCCACGTTGCAGGCCCGCGGCTTCGAGCAGGCGTTCAAGCACGAGTTCGCCCCACGCGCCTTGAGCTTTGCTCTCGCGCGTGAGCGCGCGCGTGAGGTTGCGCGCATCCTCATCGATGCGCTGGTTGAGATTCTTGAGCGTGTCGATCTCGGCCTTGAGCAGTTGGCGTTCGCGACTTTCCTTGTCGTACACCTCGCCCACCTGTTTCTTGAATCCGTCGAGTTGCTCGCGCAGCGGCGTGAGCAGAATGCCGAGCTCGCTTTGGTTTTGCTCGGTGAACTTGCGACTCTTCTCATCGAGCAGATCGCCCGCCAAGGCCTTGAATTGATCGCTCAAACTTTCGCGCACGCCTTCGAGCAAGGCGATCTTCTCGCTTGCCGCCTGATGCTGCTCCTGTGCGCGCGCGGAGGTTTCGACGATGCGCTGCTCCGCACGTTGCGCCCCTTCGCGCCACGTATGTGTTTCCGCGCGCGCTTGCGCCAATTCGGTTTCGAGTTGAGGCAGCCGCTCCAACCGCCCGAGCAAGGTCGCGCGCTCGTTGCCGAGGGCAAACAGGGTTTTGCGCTGTTCGGCCGACTCGCGAGCGAGAGCCTCCTGCTCACGCCCAAGGCGCTGCACATCGGCATTGGCGGCGTCACGCTCTGCGGCGAGCCGTACCACCTCGGCATCGCGACTGGCGCGCCCTTCGGCCAGCGCGCGTCGGCGCGCAATCGCCCAGCCCGCAAGCACGCCGAGCAGCAGCGCGAGCGCTGCCATGGTGGCCGTCGTAATCATGTCGTTGGGCATCCCGGGCCTGCCGCTTCGTGAGTTCTGGTGACTGCGATTGTGACAGCGCGATGTCTCAATTGGCGAGACGCGCTCGCTCGCGGCACCGCTATCCCGTTTCGATCAACGAAGTCTTGCGGGTGTCGGGCACAAGTACGTAGACCAGCAACGAGCACGCGATGCACGCGCTGACGTACCAGTAAAAACCGCTCTCATGCCCGGTCTGCTTGAACCACAGCGCAACCGCCTCGGCGCTGCCGCCAAACACCGCGACGGCCACGGCATACGGCAAACCTACCCCGAGCGCGCGGATCGACACGGGAAACAACTCGGCTTTGACCACGGCATTGATCGAGGTGTAGCCACTAACCACCAGCAGCATCAACATGATCAATGCAAATGCGGCGTAAGGGCTTCGGCTGGCTTGCAGTGCCGTCAGCACCGGCACGGTCAGCGCCATGCCGAGCACGCCGAACGCGATCAAAATCGCGCGTCGCCCGACACGGTCGGAAAGTGCGCCGATCAGCGGCTGCACAAGCATGTAGCAGAACAATGTCGCCGCATTCACCAGGGTCGCCGTCGGTTTCGACAGCCCGACACTGAGCACGAGAAACTTCGCCATGTACGTGGTGTACGTGTAAAACGCCAGCGTGCCGCCCATCGTCAAACCGACCACGACCAGCGCCGCGCGCCAATGCTGCAACAGCAAGCCAAGCGATCCGTGATTGCGTTTCTCAAGTACAGGGCCGCGACTGCCGCGAAATGCGTCGGTTTCGACCATGTCGCGGCGCAGGTACAAGGCGAACAAGGCGATCACCCCGCCCAGTGCAAAGGGAATGCGCCAACCCCACGCCTTGAGTTGCGCCTCGCCAAGCAACCAGCGCTGCAACACGATCAGCACCGCCAGCGCCATCAGTTGTCCGGCAATCAGGGTGACGTACAGAAAACTCGACCAGAAGCCGCGATGTTTGCTGGTTGCCATCTCGGCGAGGTAGGTCGCCGAGCTGCCGTACTCTCCGCCGAGGCTCAGTCCTTGCAGCAAGCGCGCGAACACGAGCAGCGCCGGTGCGGCAACACCGATGCTGCGCTGGGTGGGGCACAGCGCGATCAACAGCGAACCGGCGCACATGAGCATAATCGAACGCATCAACGCCGCGCGGCGACCGTAGCGGTCGGCAAAACGGCCAAAGTACCAGCCGCCCAGCGGGCGCATCAGAAAGCCCACGGCAAAGATTGCCGCTGCACTTAGCGCCTGCGAAACCGCATCGCCTTCCGTGAAAAACGCATCGGCGAAGTACAACGAAAACGAGGTGTAGACGTACCAGTCGTAGTATTCGATGAGGTTGCCGATCGATCCGCCGAAGATCGATTTCAGCCGTTGCAGTGCCGACAGGGGTGGCATGGGAGCGCTGGCGGTCGGCATGCGCGCGAGCGATTCGGGGTGCGCTTCAGTGCACTGTGCCACTGCCACCGCTGCCGAAGCTCGATGGCGGCGGCAGTGCCGGTACGGGTGTGACCACCGCCTCGACCGGCTTGTGCAACAGCGATTGATGCAACCACAAACTCGTGAGATGCACGCGATGCTCGTGCGGCAGCACGAAGGCCAGCCAGCCGAGCCCCGGATGCCGCAAAATCAAAAGTACACCGTTGGGCATCGGTGCGGTGTGCCATGCGGGGTTGACGATGGCCTCGGTTTTCTCCGGCGGCTGCGCAGGCTGGGCGGGTTCCAGGCTCGCGCGCTGGGCTGCGGCGCGCGCAATCAGTTCATCCAATTCCGTGGCGGTCAACGTGGAAAGGTCGATAGTCATGACGGGTGCGAGTGAGGGCAAGTGACCTGCGCTCAAGCGTACCGGAATCGTGCGCGCCCTGCCGAAATGAGTTTGTCGCCTCCATCCGCTATAGTTTGCGCATTACCACGTCGCGAAATTCACGGAGCCCGTCTTGAGCTACACCGCGCAACGATTCACCGAATGCGCCGCTGCCATCGCCACTGCCGCTCGCAAGCTCGGCGCGCTCGGCCTGACACCGGCAACCAGCAGCAATTTTTCGATGCGCCTGGATGAAACGCACTGCGCAATTACCATCTCCGGGCGTGACAAGGGCGCGCTGACGGCGCAGGACATCATGGTCGTCGATGCCGCTGGCGAGGCCGTCGGCACCTCGGCACGTCCATCGGCGGAAACCCTGCTGCATACACAGATCTACGCGCGCTTCCCGCAGGCTCAAGCCGTGCTGCATACGCATTCGCGCACGCAAACCGTGGCCTCGCGCCTGTACGCGCGCGCAGGTGCGATCCGCTTCGAGGGCTACGAGTTGCAAAAGGCCATCGCCGGTCACACCACGCACGCATCGCAACTGGATCTGCCCGTGTTCGCCAACACTCAGTACATGCCCGAACTCGTCGCCACGGTGGACGCTTGGATTGACACGGGCAAGGCCCTATATGGTTATCTGATCGACGGCCACGGCCTCTACACCTGGGGCCGCGACATGGCGGAAGCCGAGCGTCATGTCGAAGCGTTCGAATTCCTGCTCCAGTGCGAACTGGATTTGCACAGATTGAAAAATTGAGACTTGCTCATGAGCGAATTGCGCATTTATTCCGAGAAAGACGGCAGCACGCCGCTGAATGTCCATACGAAACACGCCGATATCGCGCACGAACTCGCCAGTTTGGGGGTACGTTTCGAAAAATGGGAGGCCACCCAGCCCATCGCCCCTGGAGCGAGCCCTGAGGACGTCATCGCCGCCTATCGTGCCGATATCGAACGTCTGCAGCGCGAAGAAGGCTATCAGGCGGTGGACGTCGTCAGCCTGAATCCCGATCATCCCGAACGCTCGGCCTTGCGCGCGAAATTTCTCAACGAACACACCCACGCTGAAGACGAGGTGCGTTTCTTCGTTGCCGGTCGCGGGCAATTCAGCCTGCACCTCGGCGACAAAGTCTACGAAGTACTGTGCACGCAGGGCGACCTGATCGGCGTTCCCGATGGCGCGCGCCATTGGTTCGACATGAGCGAGGCGCCGTACTTCGTCGCGATTCGCCTGTTCACCAATCCGGCGGGCTGGGTGGCGAATTTCACCGGCAGCGATATCGCCGAGAACTTCCCGCGTCTCTGCGCGCAGCCGGTCGCGACATGATTCGCGCCATCGTCACCGACATCGAGGGCACGACGAGCTCGATCGATTTCGTCAAGGATGTATTGTTTCCCTATGCGCGCACGCGGTTACCCGCATTCATCGAAACGCACGCCGACAAGCCCGATGTACAACACTGGCTGCATGAAGCCGCGCGCGAAGCTGGACTCGTTTCGGCAAGTCGTCAGGAGATCATCGCACTTTTGCTCCACTGGATCGATGAAGATCGAAAGGCAACTTCGCTCAAGGCCTTGCAGGGCTTGATCTGGGAGGATGGCTATGCGAGCGGTGAATTCCGCGGCCATGTCTACCCGGATGTCAGGAAAAACCTGGAGAAGTGGCGAGAGCAAGGGTTGGCGTTGTATGTCTACTCCTCCGGCTCGGTCGCCGCGCAAAAATTGTTGTTCGGCTACAGCGAAGCGGGCGATCTGACCCCCCTTTTTTCGGGCTATTTCGATACCACCATCGGCGCCAAGCGAGAGGCCGATTCGTACCGACGTATTGCCGAGGCTATCGCAATTCCTGCCATGGAGATTCTGTTTCTTTCCGACATCGAACAGGAACTGGATGCCGCCGCCCACGTGGGAATGCAAACCAG
>JAFEFR010000174.1 GCA_018240485.1 Pseudomonadota bacterium | reverse complement strand
GACGTTGTTCGATCGCCCCCCCGCCGACGCGAACAAGGAAGCGGCATGAGCGGCGCAGACGCAAAAACGATCGGCATCGTCGGCGCGCGCGGCCACACCGGCGCCGAGTTGATCCGGCTGATTGCACGGCATCCGCATCTCGAACTCGCGTTCGTGTCCTCGCGCGAACTCGCCGGGCAGCGGCTGGCCGATCACAACGCCGACTATCGTGGCGAATTGCGCTACGAGAACCTGTCGCATGAAGCGGTTGCGGCAAAGCGTGCCGACGTGGTCGTGCTGGCGCTGCCGAACGGCAAGGCGCTCGAAATCGTCACGGCGATCGATGCCATCGCGGGCTACGACCCGGTCATCGTCGACCTCAGCGCCGACTATCGCTTCGATGCCGCCTGGTATTACGGTTTGCCGGAGTTGACTCGCAACCAGTATCGCGGCCAGCGCCGGATCAGCAATCCGGGTTGCTACGCGACCGCGATGCAGCTCGCGATCGCGCCGCTCAAGGACCTGCTCGCCGGCCCGCCGGCCTGCTTCGGCGTCTCCGGCTACTCGGGCGCGGGCACGACGCCGTCGGACAAGAACGATCCGGCCAAATTGCAAAACAACCTGATGCCCTACGCGCTGGTCGGCCACCTGCACGAGCGCGAAGCGACGCGACATCTCGGCGTACCGGTCGAATTCATGCCGCACGTCGCTCCACACTTCCGCGGCATCACCGTGACCGCCAATCTATGGCTCACCCAGCCGATGACGCTTGCCGCCATCCAATCGCGCTACGCGGATAAATACCGCGATGAACCTCTGGTCGACGTGATCGACGAGGCTCCGTGGGTCAGCCATATCGCCCATCGCCACGATGTGCAGATCGGCGGCTTCGCGCTCGCCCCGGGCGGCAAGCGCGTCGTCGTCGTCGCCACGATCGACAACCTGCTCAAAGGCGCGGCGACGCAGGCGATGCAGAACATCAATCTCGCGCTCGGCTACCACGAACTGGAAAGCATTCCCCATGAGTGATCTGCTTTGGCAAAAACCCGGCGTCAAGGTCGATGCGCGCATTCAGCATTTTCTCGCGGGCGACGACGTGGTGCTGGATCGCGAATTTTTCCTGCACGACATCGAGGCGAGTCGCGCGCACGTGGAAGGTCTCGCCCGCATCGGCGTAGTCGCGCAGGGCGAATGCGATGCCATTGCATGCGAGCTCGATGCGCTCGCCAAAGATTTCAAGCGTGGCGCCTTTGTTCTCGACGACAAATACGAAGATGGCCACTCCGCAATCGAAGCGCGACTGACCGAGCGTCTCGGCGATGCGGGCCGCAAGGTGCATACCGGGCGCAGCCGCAACGACCAAATCCTCGTCGCGACGCGGCTGTGGCTCAAAGCCAGGCTCGCGACGCTGCATGCGCTCTGCCTCGACGTCGCAAGCATCTGCCTCGACCGCGCCACGAAAGAATCGCTGCCGATGCCGGGCTACACCCACCTGCAGCGCGCCGTCGT
>JAFEFR010000173.1 GCA_018240485.1 Pseudomonadota bacterium | reverse complement strand
CCGGGGCGGCTGGATGTCTACGGCTGGGCCGCGTGGACACCGCAAAAGGCCATCATCACGCTGCGCAATCCGGATGCGAAACCGAATGCCGCCGTGATCGATCTGCAACGCCAGCTCGAATTGCCACCCGGCAGTGCGCGACGCTATGCGGCCAAGGCGGTCTGGGGCGGAGTCGAGACGTCGACGTACGATGCCGATCGTCCGTCGACGCTGATGCTCGCCCCGTTTCAGGTCGTCACGCTGGAACTCACGCCGCAATAAGCGATCTGTCCCCGGCGAGCCGGCACGCGCGCCGCTCGTCGGTGGCGATTCGGCGGTGCGCAGAGTTTCGATTTTGCGACCAAGGGGCGGGTGCGCGGACGGTATTTTCCGAAAGGGTTGGTTACAATGGGCTGCGGCAGTGGTGCCGCCGTTCCGCGGGCGTGGCGGCGATCGATTTGTTCGTGCGCAGGCGCGTGAGACGTTGCCCGCAGCGCGCACTCGTCGTGGTGCGAATCGCGCCATGCTGGCCGCCATTTTCATGACACGACGAGCAGCACAATGAATCGGATCGACCGCGAGGGACGTTTCATCGAACCGAATCCGATCGCCGACGATGGCGACGACATCCATTTTTGTTCGACCTGTGCGTTCGGTTCCGCCTGCCTGCCAGCCGGCGTCGACAAGACGGCCCTGCGCGAGTTGCATGTGCTGGTCGAGCATATCGGCCCGTATCGCGCCGGCGCACAGATATTCCGCCAGGGCGAACGCTTCGGTGCGATCTATGCCGTGCGCGGCGGGGTGGTCAAAACCTGCGTCACCGACAACGAAGGCCGCGAGCAGGTACTGGGCTTCCATCTTCCCGGCGAAGTCATCGGCCTCAATGCAATCCATCCGGAGCGCTATCCCTGCGATGCGGTAGCGCTCGACACGGTCTACGTCTGTCGTTTCTCGTTTGCCGCGCTGACTACGCTCGCGGCGAAGATTCCCGATGTGCAACGCACGCTGTTTCGCCTGCTCAGCGCAGACATCGGCAAGGCGACCGCGCTGGCCGGCGATCATACGGCCGATGAGCGCATGGCGGCATTTCTGCTCGACCTTTCCCGGCGCTATGCCGAGCGCGGCTTTTCGTCGCACCGCTATCGTCTGGTGATGCCGCGCGGCGACATCGCCAATCATCTTCGACTCGCTTCGGAAACGGTCAGCCGCGTGCTGCGACGCTTCTGCGATCGCCAGTGGATCCGCGTCGACGGTCGCGAACTGGAGATACTCGACTCGGCGCAATTGCGCACGATCGGGCAGGCGCTCCTGCCGGAGTGAGCTTTGGCGGCTTGACCTGGATCAGGGTCGAGATGGCGCCTTCAAGGATACGATCCTTGCAACTTCGTAACGGAGAGTTGCATGTCCACCAGTCGACGTTTATGGATCGCACTTACCCTGCTGCTTGCCGGTACTTTCGGCGTGCTGCTGTGGATGGGGCGTGAAATCTATCATCAGGCACCACCGATCCCCGACAAAATCGTCACCACGAGCGGTCAGGTTTTGTATACGCGCGCCGATATCGAAACCGGGCGCCAAGTGTGGCAGAGCATCGGCGGCCAGCAATTGGGTTCGATCTGGGGCCACGGTGCGCTGATCGCGCCGGACTGGAGCGCGGATTGGCTGCACCGCGAAGCCGATGAGTTGCTTGGCCTTTGGGCGCGGCACGATGGCACGCTGTGGAAAAATCTCGACGAGGTTCAGCAGGAAGGGCTGAAAGTGCGGCTGCGCAAGGAATTGCGTGCCAACACCTACGACGCCGCCAGCGGCACGCTCACGGTGTCCGACGATCGCGCACTGGCCATATCCAATGTCGCCGCGCATTACGAAAGCCTGTTCAGCAACGATCCGGCGACGGCCAAATTGCGCGAAACCTATGCGATGAAAGAGGCCACCGTCGATACGAGCGAACATCGGCGCGAGATGACCGCCTTCTTTTTCTGGTCGTCGTGGGCGACGGTCACCACGCGCCCCGGCGCCGCCATGAGTTACACGAGCAACTGGCCCTACGACCCTCTCGTCGGCAATGTGCCGACATCGAGCGCGTTTCTGTGGACCGTGTTCAGCGTACTGTTCATGATCGCCGGCATCGGCCTGCTCGCCTGGCACTACGCCGCGTGGCACAAAAACGAACCGCACGTCGTGCCGCCCGCGCACGATCCGCTGGCCGGCTTGACGATCACCCCGTCGATGCGTGCGACCGCAAAATATTTCTGGATCGTCATCGCCTTGTTCCTGGCCCAGATCCTGCTCGGTGCGATCACCGCGCACTATCAGGTGGAAAAGGATTTTTACGGCATGGCGATTTCCGAAGTGCTGCCGTACTCGCTGTCGCGATCGTGGCACACGGAACTCGCCGTCCTGTGGATCGCAACGGCCTGGCTCGGCACCGGCCTGTACATCGCGCCGGCCGTGTCCGGACATGAGCCGAAATTCCAGCGACTCGGCGTGAATTTCCTTTGGGTGTGCCTGCTCATCATCGTCGTCGGTGCGTTCGCAGGACAATGGTTCGCGGTCATGCAGAAACTCGGCATTGCCAACAATTTCTGGTTCGGTCACCAAGGCTGGGAATACGTCGACCTTGGTCGCTTCTGGCAGCTATTCCTGTTCGTGGGCCTCGTGTTGTGGCTGGTGCTGATGGGGCGGGCGCTGTGGCCGGCGCTGCGGCGCAAGGACGACCTCGCTTCGATTGTCGGCTTGTTGTTCCTGTCGACGATCGCCATCGCTGCGTTTTACGGCGCGGGCCTGATGTGGGGCGAGAACAGCCATCTCGCCGTGGTCGAGTATTGGCGCTGGTGGGTCGTGCATCTGTGGGTCGAAGGGTTCTTCGAGGTGTTCGCAGTGGCAGTGATGAGCTTCCTGTTCGTCAAACTCGGTCTCGTGCAGGCGCGCACGGCCACGGTCAACGTGCTGTTCGCGACGATCGTGTTCATGGCCGGCGGCGTGCTCGGCACGTTCCATCACCTGTATTTCGCCGGCACCACGACCGCGGTGATCGCACTCGGCGCGTCGTTCTCTGCATTGGAAGTCGTGCCGCTCGCGCTGATCGGCATGGAAGCCTACGAAACCTGGACGCACAGCCGTGCGACGCCGTGGATGGCGCGCTATCGCTGGCCGATTCTGTTCTTCCTTGCGGTGTCGTTCTGGAATCTGGTGGGCGCCGGTTTGTTCGGTTTCCTCATCAACACGCCGCTTGCGCTGTACTACATGCAGGGCCTGAATCTCACGCCGCTGCACGGTCATACGGCCTTGTTCGGCGTCTACGGCATGCTCGGTCTCGGCCTGATGCTGTTCTGCCTGCGCGGGCTGAAGCCCGACGTATCGTGGAACACGGGGTTGCTGCGCGGTGCGTTCTGGTCGATGAACATCGGCTTGTCGCTGATGGCCTTGCTGACTCTGCTGCCGTTGGGCGTGTTGCAACTCTCCGCCGCACTCGAAAACGGCTACTGGTTTGCGCGCTCGGAGCACTTCATGGACCAGCCGATCGTGCATCTTCTGGTGTGGATGCGCATGCCGGGCGACACGATCTTCGCCGTTGGCGCATTGCTGTTCGGCGTGTTCGTGATGCGCTTGTGGATTGCGCCGAAACGTGCCGCCAAGCGGATCGATGGCACGCCCGCGGAAAACGGTTGAAACGAAGAAATCGATAAATCCCGATCCAGGCGCGGTGCAAACCGCGCCTTCTCCCCGCGACGGTGAGTTGCCCTGATTCCCGCGGCGTGAATCGCGCAGCGGGTTTGATTTGGATCAGCGCGCGGCGCCTCGCGCCGACGCATGCTGTCTCTCCCTTGATCACCTTGCCGTGGAACGTGCCAAACGATACCGCCTCGTCGTCGCCACAGCGCGACCACACGCTCGACGCCTGTTTCCTCGGCCCCTATGGCGAGAACGATGCGCTGCTGGAAAAAATGCTGGTCGAATTTCTGCGCGACCATGTCTACTGGCGACGCAATTTCCATCCGGAAGATCCGCCGGCGATCGGCACCGCCGCCGCGCAGCACCCCGATTACCTCGCCTTCGAGGCGCGCATGCGCCGCGAACTGCACAAGCTTTCGGCGGCACTGAAACGATCGGTTCCATTTCACAGCCCCCGCTACATCGGTCACATGGCTTCGGATCTGTTGCTGCCGGGCCTCGCCGCGCAGATGCTGGCCTTGCCGTACAACCCCAACAACGTCAGCGAGGATTCCGCGCCGGTCACCATCGACATGGAGATTCACGTCGGCTTGCAGCTTGCGCGCATGCTCGGCTACGCGCACGATCCGGCGCGACCGGATT
>JAFEFR010000172.1 GCA_018240485.1 Pseudomonadota bacterium | reverse complement strand
CTGGTCGCTCCGGGGCAACCGGCGTTGACGGAAATCGTGGCCGCATTCGGCCCCGAAGCGCTGACACCCAACGGCCAGCTCGACCGCCAACGCATGCGTGAGCGCATCTTCGCCGATGCGAATGCGCGGCGCCGGCTCGAATCGATCCTGCACCCGCGCGTACGCGACGCACTGCGCGAGCGAGCGCGTGAGTGCACGGCGGCGTACTGCCTGCTCGCGATTCCGTTGTTTGCCGAATCGTCTGCGGCCTATGCCTGGGTCGATCGCGTGCTGGTCGTGGATGTGCCACCTGCCGTACAACTCGCGCGCTTGATGCAGCGCGATGGCATGACGCGGGAATCTTCGCAGCGTGCGCTCGCGGCGCAGGCCAGCCGCTCGCAACGTCTCGCGCTCGCCGACGACGTCATCGACAATAGCGGCACACCGGCGGTGTTGGCGCACATCATCGCGCGCCTCCATCACCGGTATTCGAGACTGTCAGGGCGCGAAAAATTCTGAGATGCCGGCGATACCCTGGGCGCCGTGAGCGCGTGCCGTTGCCGTATCCGCCTTCGTCAATCCGCCGAGTGCGTAAACCGGCAACGGGGTTGCCGCGCACAGCTCGGCAAAGCGCGACCAACCCAGTGCGGGCGAATCAGGATGGCTGCGCGTCGGCTGCACCGGGCCGAGCACGGCGAAATCGACGCCGATGGCCGCTGCCTGCGCCAATTCGCGTTCGTCATGGCACGAAGCCGCAAGCCAACGATCGCGCGGCAGCGGGCGATCGCGCAATCGCATCAACTCGAATGATGACAAGTGCACCCCGTCGAGATCGAGCTCGCGGGCGAGATCGACGCTGGAATGAATCAGCAACGTGGCGCCTGCTTCGCGCGCGCGCTCACGCACTTGCTGCGCGAGCGCGCGCAGGCGCGACGCTGCGATGGCCTTCGAGCGCAATTGCAAAAGCTGCACGCCTCCCGCCAGGGCGTGATCGATCCGCGCGAGAAATCGGGCCTCGTCGCTGTCGGGTTCCGGGGTAATCGCATAGCACGAAGGCAATCGCAGTGCGCAGACAACGGGCCGGTCGGGAGGTGGCATTTCGATATCGATCAACGCGTCGATGCGTTGCCACGCCACGGCCTGACCTTCGCATCCGCGCGGTTCACCGTTGAAGCCGAGCACGCGGTAAACATCGAGAACAATGGATTTCGTGGTGAAGTTCCAAGGCACGCCGATGAGCGGTTCGATCGCCCCGATCTCGACCCCGATTTCCTCGCGCAACTCGCGACATAGTGCGGCATGCGCGGTTTCGCCGGGCTCGACCTTGCCACCGGGAAATTCCCACAGCCCGGCAGAGTGACTGCCATTCCGGCGCTGCGCGAGGAGCACGCGGCCATTGCTGTCGCTGAGGACGCCGGCAACGACGTGAGTGCGATCAATACGTCCGTTCACGCGGCGCGCCGGGGAAATATCGGGTCGAGAGGAGAATCGTGCCTGACCTGTTTGCTCACGACCAGAAGCGCCTTCCCGCACTGCCCCCAAGCCAACGCTCGGGGGGATGTTCATCGGATCAAGCCAGCCTGCCGTGACACTGCTTGTATTTCTTTCCCGATCCGCACGGGCAGGGATCGTTGCGGCCGACCTTCGGTGCTTCGCGGATGATCGTGCCCGGCAACGGCGGCGGCGGCACGGCCTCGCCGCCCCGCTGCGCGACTGCCGCATCGCCAACCAGCGGTGCGGTTTCGGCGTGCTGGAATTCGAGCGCTTGATGTTCCTGCTCGCGGCGCTGCTGCTCTTCCAGCGCGGCCACTTCGGACTCGCTGCGAATGCGCAACATCGCCATGCGCTGGATCACTTCGGTCTTGACCCGCTCGAGCATGGATTGGAACAAGGCAAAACCTTCGCTCTTGTATTCCTGCTTCGGCTGCTTCTGCGCATAGCCGCGCAGATAGATGCCTTGACGCAGATAATCCAT
>JAFEFR010000171.1 GCA_018240485.1 Pseudomonadota bacterium | reverse complement strand
TCCGGTGCGGAGTAAGCACGACACCGAAAACCAAAAGCGATGCATCCAATCCAACCAAACGAGGATCAGTCATGCCGAATCAGCCGAACGAAAAAGATCAGGACCTCGAACTGAACGACAACAAGAAGGAGAAAGAAGAGGAAAACGTCACGGAACGCTCGCCTCTCAGCGAGCAGGATCCGTCGATCAAGAACCATTGACGCCGCTTGCGGCAGTGTGAGTTCCGACGATGTCGATCGACGCAGCGGAGGTCGGTGACGTAGTCCCGACGTCATCCTCGGGGGTGTTCGCTCGTGCCATCGCGTGGCAGCCACGCGATGGCACGCCGCTCGTCGTCGGCATTACCAGTCATCGCAACTTGCCGCCGGATCAGATCGAGCCGGTACGTCGGCATGTGCGCGAATTTTTCGCGGGATTGTGCGCGGAGTTTCCGGAATTTCCTCTGGTTGTGTTGTCGCCGCTGGCCGAGGGCGGCGATCAATGGGTGGCTGAGGAGGCTCTGGCCGTCGGTGCGCGTCTGATCGCGCCGCTGCCGATGGCGCGCGAACACTATGCTGGCGATTTTTCCGACCCGGTCGCCCGGGCGCGCTTCGACCGGCTCTGCGCGATGGCCGAAGTGATCGAAATGCCTGTCGCTGCCGATGGCGCATCGTCCTTGCACGCTGGCAGCATCGATCGGGATCGCGATCTTCGTTACGCCCAGGCGGGCATGTACGTATCCGACCATGCCCACATTCTGCTGGCGGTGTGGGACGGCAAGGATTCGAGCATGCTCGGTGGCACCGCGCAGATCGTGCGCTACCATTTGAGTGGCATCAAACCCTCGTATGCCGAACGTCGGCGCAGCGAAACGCACGCACTTGGCGACGAAAGCGAACGCTTGGTCTATCACATCGTCTGTTCGCGCGATCAGACCGATGGCCAACCCGCGCCGGCATTGCGCGCGCTGGATGTCTGGTGGCGCGTCGGGGCACAGGTGTTGCCGGGTTCTGCGGGAATCCCCGACTCGCTTCGCAGCATGTTGGCGAATGCGCGCGAGTTCGCCGAGGATGCGCG
>JAFEFR010000170.1 GCA_018240485.1 Pseudomonadota bacterium | reverse complement strand
GACCAGCAGTACGCCGGGTGCGGCGAACAACAACATTGCTGCGGGCGCCTTGCAGACGAACAACGGCAACAACGCGGCGGCTGCGACGGCGACGTTGACGGTGACCGCCAATGCGCCAACGGTAGCGAAAGCCTTCAGTCCGGCGACAATTACTTCCGGCGGCACGAGCGTGCTGACGATTACGCTGACCAACAACAACGCGACGGCGGCGACGCTGAGCGCGGCGCTGGTGGATACGCTGCCGAGCGGCATGACGCTGGCGAACAACAGCTTCACCGGCAGCACGTGTACGCTTGCCTCGATATCCGGCACGGCGGGTGGCAACACGGTGACCTACGCCTCGGGCGCCACGATTCCGGGCGGCGCGCCGGGTACCTGCACGATCAAGGCAAACGTGACCAGCAGTACGCCGGGTGCGGCGAACAACAACATTGCTGCGGGCGCCTTGCAGACGAACAACGGCAACAACGCCACGCCAGCCACGGCGACGTTGACGGTGAATACGCCCGCCGCAGTGACGGTGGTCAAGGGCAACCCGACGATCGCGAACGTGAGCGGGAACACGTACACGGCGCAATATGTGATTACGGTTTCAAACACGGGCCAGACGGCGGGCACGTATACGTTGACGGATACGCCGGGATTCCCGACCACGGGCGTGACGCTGAACAACTGGGGTGTGACGCCGAGCAACGGTGGCGTGGTGAACTCGCCATTGCCGGCAGTGGCGAACAACGTGGCAGGCCAGATCAGCGCGAGCGGGGTGTCGATTGCGGGCAATGGCTCGCACACCTACACGGTGACGATCAACTTCACGACCAGCGCCAGCGCGACGGCGCTGAGCTGTAACGGCAGCCCGAACAACGGCGCCTACAATGCGGCGGGGATCACGGGAACGTCGACGACGAGCGGAAGCGGCTGCGGCTCGCTGCCGGGTGCGCCGCAATTGACGATTCAGAAGACGGCAAGCCCGACCCCGTTCGTGGTGGGTCAAGCGGCGACGTATACGATCAAGGTGACGAACACGGGTTCGGCGGCGACATCGGCGGCGGCCTCGGTGACGGATTCGATTCCGAACGGCCTGACGATCGGCACGCTGACGGGCGGCTGCACGAAGGTGATGCAGGCGGTGACCTGCCCGATCGCCTCGGGCATGGGCACGGGCGCGGGCAATGCGGTGACGTTCACGATTCCGGTGACGGTAACGGCGAGTGCCGCGAACGGCAACAACACGGCGGTGGTGACGGGCGGCGGCGATCCGAACTGCACTGGCACCAATTGCAGCAGCTCGGTGTTCGTGACGGTGACGGCGCCGAATGTGACCGTGAACAAGGGCGCGCCGACGTTCGCGAATGTGGGCGGCAACCAGTACACGGCGCAGTACGTGATCACGGTGAACAACAGCGGCACGGCGGCGGGCACGTACACGCTGACGGACACGCCGGGATTCCCGACCACGGG
>JAFEFR010000016.1 GCA_018240485.1 Pseudomonadota bacterium | reverse complement strand
GCGTCGCCTTGCGGTGTTGCTCGAACCCCGCGTCGGCCTGAGCTGCCAAGGTCATCTGCTGTGCCATCATTTGCACCCCACAATTAGGTCATGCTTCGACCGCATGGCGAAATCAGAGTTTCCCTTAACGACCACCAGTCGACGCACGTCATTTTCGGCTTCAGATCAATAGATCTTTTTCTTTTTTCCCTGCCGCCAGCGCGGAATTGAACCAGCGCGGGCGTTTGCCGCGACCCGACCAGATTTCCAGCGCATTGGCGGGGTTGCGGTATTTCGGCTTGGCTGGAGCGCGCTTGCGCCCGCCGAGTTTTGGGAACACCTGTTCCAACGTCAGTTTCTCGGTTTTGAGAATACCGAGAATTTTCTCGCGCGCTTTGACGATTTTTTCGTCGTCCATTTCCTGTTTGCGCGAATGCGCGCGCTGAATGATGTCGTCCAATTGGGCTTTGGATAAACCTTTGAGATCGATTGCCATTTCAAGCCTCTTTTCTGCTCGCCGTTCGAGCGGGGTATTCGCGGACGGACTCCGCATTCCGGATCAGAATGCCACCACGCGGCACAAAAATAAACCCGACTGATTTTTGCGCGGAAAGGATTTCGGTTCCGCGCAGGTAAAATCAGCCTCGAATCGCGGTAAAAATCTCCGCGCGTTCGATTTGCCGGCTTTCGCTGTCGCGGCGGGCGCGGTATTCGAACGTGCCGGCGGCGAGGCCGCGTTCGGATACGACGATGCGATGCGGGATGCCGATCAATTCGATGTCGGCGAACATCGCGCCGGGGCGCAGGCCGCGGTCGTCCAGACAGGTTTCGATGCCGGCGGCGTTGAGTTCGTCATACAGTGCGGCGGCGGCTTCGTTGACCCGGGCATCGTTCTTCGGATTGATCACGCACACCGCCGCACGCCATGGCGCCATCGGCGCCGGCCAGATGATGCCGGCGTCGTCGTGGTTCTGCTCGATCGCGGCGGCGACGATGCGCGATACGCCGATGCCGTAGCAGCCCATCGGCATCGGGCGGTTTTTTCCGTCGGCATCGAGCACGGTGGCGTTCATCGCCTCGGAATACTTCGTGCCGAGGGCAAACACGTGGCCGACTTCGATACCTCGCGCGGTGCGCAGAACGCCTTTCCCATCAGGCGATAGATCCCCTTCGACGACTTTGCGGATATCGGCGACGACATCGGCTTCGGCCAGGTCGCGGCCCCAGTTGACGCCGGCGATGTGGAAGTCGAGCTTGTTCGCGCCGACGACGAAGTCGGCCATCGCCGCGACGTCGCGGTCGGCGACGACGCGGACCTTGTTGCGATCCGCGCCGACCGGCCCGAGATAGCCCGGCTTGGCGCCGAGCGCGTCGAGGATTTCCTGCTCGTTGGCAAGTCGATACTCGGCGAGGCCGGCAATTTTCTGCAGCTTCACCTCGTTGACCTCGTGGTCGCCGCGCACCAGTGCCAGCGCGAAACCTTGCTCGCCGATGACACATACCGATTTCACCGTGCGCCGGATGTCGATGCCGAGCAGGGCGGCGACGTCGGCACAGGTCGACTTGCCGGGCGTCGGCACCTCGCGCAGGGACTCGCCGGCCGTGGCGCGTGCGCCGGGGGCGAGGGCGGCGGCGAGTTCGACGTTCGCGGCGTAGTCCGAGCCGTCGGAAAACGCGATCGCATCCTCGCCCGAGTCGGCGAGCACCTGGAATTCGTGGCTGCGGCTGCCGCCGATCGCGCCGGTGTCGGCGGCGACGGCACGGAAGGCGAGGCCGAGGCGCGTAAAAATGCGGCCGTAGGCGGCGTACATGTTGTCGTATTCGCGGCCAAGATCGGCGTCGTCCAGATGGAACGAGTAGGCGTCCTTCATCAAGAATTCGCGCGCACGCATCACGCCGAAGCGCGGACGGATTTCATCGCGGAACTTGGTGTTGATCTGGTAGAAATTGACCGGCAACTGCTTGTAGCTTTTCAGCTCGCCGCGGGCAAAATCGGTGACGACTTCCTCGGCGGTCGGCGCGTAGCAGTATTCGGCTTCCTTGCGATCCTTGATTTTGAGCAACTGCGCGCCGAACTTCTGCCAGCGACCGGTTTCGTCCCAGAGTTCGCGCGGCTGCACCGTCGGCATGACGACTTCGAGCGCGCCGGCGCGATTCATTTCCTCGCGCACGATGGCCTCGACCTTCTTCAGCACCTTGAGGCCGAGCGGCGACCATGTGTACAGGCCGGCGGCGTGCTTGCGCAGCATGCCCGCGCGCAGCATCAGCCGGTGGCTGGCGATTTCCGCATCGGCGGGTACTTCCTTGACGGTGGCAAGGTGGAACTGGGACAAACGCATGGCAATTCGCAGGGCACGGGAGGGCCTGCGATTGTAGCGGCAGCGTGGGGAGCGGCCAAACCTGCACCGTGGCGATCCGAGATCGCCGGTGCGCCGCGCTCGGTCAGAATCAATGGCAGTACGTGGTGGCGGCGCGCTTGGCCTCGGCGGTGCGATCGGCGCGCGCCTTGTCGTCGAGTGGCTTGCCGCTGGAATCGGCGATCTGGAATTTGCTTTGCAACATCTCGACTTGCGATTGCGCCTGCTCGCACAACCGCTTGCGATTTTCCGGCGTGTCTGGAAGGGTGGCCTGGGCGGGCTGCGGCTTGGTGGCGGCATCGGCGCTGGCGGGTTCGGGCTTGGGTTCCGGCGTTGGCGGGCTTTCCGTGCCGTTCAAGCGCACGCGCTTGGCGGATGTCGCGCCCTGTGGCGGCGAATCGGAGTAGTGGACAATGCCATTGGCATCGGTCCATTTGTACAGTTCGGTAGCGCAAGTGGGGCCGCTGGTGAGCGTAGCGGCAAGCAGGAGTGCGGTTGCCGCGATCGGGTACGTCAGAATGGCGCTGAGGCGGGGCATGGCGGTCTCCGTGGCGGTGAATCCGGGAACGATTCTAGCTTGTGCAAAAGCTTGCGGTACACTTTTACGACAACATCCCTCTGGCAGGAACCGCGTGGATCCCATTACCGCCCCGTCGCCGAAGCCACATCGCGGCATTTATTTGTTGCCAAACCTGTTCACGACCGGCGCGCTGTTTTCCGGATTTTACGCCGTGCTTGCGGCATTTGCCGGCAATTTTTCGCAGGCCGCAGTGGCGGTTTTCGTCGCCGCCATTCTCGACTCGCTCGATGGCCGGGTCGCGCGCCTGACCAATACGCAGAGCGAATTCGGCGTGCAGTACGATTCGTTGTCGGACATGTGCAGCTTCGGCCTCGCGCCGGCCGTGGTCATGTATGCGTGGTCGTTGTCGACGCTGAAAGCCTATGGGCCGATGTGGGGCAAGATCGGCTTCAGTGCCGCTTTTGTCTATGCGGCTTGCGCGGCCTTGCGTCTGGCGCGGTTCAACACCCAGGTGGGCGTGGCCGACAAGCGCTATTTCCAGGGGCTGGCCAGTCCCGCCGCCGCAGGCTTGTTGATGTCGTTCGTTTGGGTGGCGAGCGAATACGGCATCGACGGCACGATGGCGCAGTTCGTTGCGCCTATTCTGACCGTGCTTGCGGGCGCGCTGATGGTCAGTCGTGTGCGCTATTGGAGTTTCAAGAGCGGCTCGAAATCGGACAAAGTGCCGTTCGCCATCATTCCGTTGGCGGTGCTGATTCTCGTCGCCTTGTACGTCGATACCGCACTCGTATTGTTTGCCATCGCCGTGCTGTATGTGATTTCCGGCCCGATACTGACCCTGTGGGGCCGGCGCGCAGCGCGCGGTCGTCGCGATGGGCGCGGCGAGGAGTCCCGGCCGGGCGAGTCGCCGCCGCCGTGAACGCGGCTTGGCCCGCCACCGTCTGCGTGCCGGAACACGATCCGGCGCGGCATGGCGGGCGGCGCGCCCTGGGGTTTCTCGCCGATCTCTCGCAGGCGCTTGCCGTGTCGCTGGATCTGCGCACGACGCTGGAACCCGCACTCGCGCGCATTCTCGATTTCATGCAGGCCGAAGCGGCATCGCTGTTTCTGCTCGACGAGGCGACCAATCTGCTCGAATGCCGCGTTTGCGTCGGGCCGGTCGATATCGTCGGGTTGAAGGTCGCCGCCGGGCAGGGCGTGGTCGGTCGCGCGGTCGCGCAGAATGCGCCGCAGCGCATCGACGATGCGCGCAACGATGCGCGCGTGAACACGCGCGTGGATGCCGAAACCGGTTTCGTCACGCGCGCCATTCTGTGCGTGCCGCTGGCGACCGCGCAAGGGCCGCTCGGTGCCATCGAAATCATCAATCGCCGCGATGGCGGTGCATTCGACGAGGACGCCGCGGAGATCCTGCGACTGATCGCCGCGCCCATGGCCTTGGCGATCAACAACGCGCGTCTCGCGGCGAAGCTTGCCGAACAACAGCGCATCCGCCGCGAAATGGCGCTAGCGCGCTCGATCCAGAAATCCTTGCTGCCGCGGCGTCGGCGTGGCCGCTTTCCGTTGATCGGCGTCAACTTGCCGGCGCACGAAATCTCGGGCGATTTCTACGACTACTTCGAATTGCCCGACCAGCGCATCGCTTTTTTCATTGGCGACATATCCGGCAAAGGCCTCGACGCCGCCTTTTTGATGGTGCGCGTGGTGAGCTTGCTGCGCTTCAGCGGCAAGGATGCGTCGACGCCGGCGGCGTGGTTGAGCGAGGTCAATCGGGAACTGTGCAACACCTTGCAGCATGGTCGTTTCGTTTGCGCCGTCGTCGGCATTTACGATCGCGGTACGCGGTGCGCAACGCTCGCCAGCGCCGGCTTCCCGCCGGCATTACGCGATGACGGCATTCGGTTCGAGGAACTGCCGGCGGATGGCCCGCCGCTGGGCATTCTCGCCGAGGCGGAATACGGCGAGCGCCAGGTCGATCTCGCCGACGCGGCGCTCTACCTGTTTTCCGACGGTGCCACCGATGTGCGCGAAGGCGCACGTGATCGACTCGGTAGCGACGGTCTGCGTGGGCTGATACGTCGCCATGCCGCCCTCGCGCCCGAGCCGCGCTTGCGTGCGCTGATAGGCGAACTCAAGCGGCGCAAGCTCGTGGACGATACGACGTTACTGCTGTTGCAGGAGCCGCGCGGCAGCCAGGTACGCGAGTTGCTGGCGCTGCGGTTTCCCGCGGCACCGATTCGGATGCGTGCGGTACGCGCTGCGTTGCGTACCGCGCTCGATGCCGAGGATGTGGCGCCCGAGCTGCGCGATCGGCTTGTGCTCGCCGTCGATGAAGCCTGCACCAACATCATCCGCCACGCCTACCACCACCAGCTCGGCGAGGACACCTGCGATGAAACCGACTCGATCGCGCTGCGCGTGACGCGCGAGCGCGACAGGCTCGGCTTCGAGCTGCGCGACGAGGCGCCTTGCGTCGATGCGGCGCGCATCAAGCCACGCGATCCGTCCGAATGCCGCATCGGTGGCCTGGGTCTGGCTTTCATCGATGCGACGATGGACGCCTGGTACATCGAGGGATTGCCGGGCGGCTGCGGCAATCGGCTGATCATGCACAAGCAGTTGAAAGCGAAAACGGAGAGCGACGAGTGAATGAAAACACCTGTGTCAGCGAGGTGTGCGGCGACTATGTGCTCGTGCGTTTGAGTGGCGAGGTCGACCTGTCCTGGTCGCAGCAGGTGCGGCGCGCCATTCTCGACGCGCTCGGCGACGGCGGCAGGGTCGGCGTCGATCTCTCGCAAGTCGGCTACATCGACTCGTCCGGCATCGCCGCACTGGTCGAAGGCTTGCAGAACGCGCGCAGCCACAACCGGAAATTCGTTCTCGTCGCGGTCAGCGACGCGGCAATGGCCGTGCTCCGGCTTGCGCGACTGGATCGCGTATTTTCGATTTTCTCCGATCTCGACGCGGCCCGATCGGCTTGAGCATGAACGCGATTTCGCGCGCATTGGAAACCCTCGGTCGCGCAACGTTGGCGTCGCTTGCCGGAATCGGTCACGCGGCGATGTTGCTGATCGAAAGCAGTGGCTTCGCACTCACAGGCTGGCGTCGCGGCCAGCCGGTACGCGTGCCTTCGGTGTTCGAGCAGATGCGCGCGATCGGCGTCGATGCACTGCCGATCACGGCACTGCTCGCGCTGGTCATCGGCATCATGCTCGGCATCCAGTTCGTGGCGGCGCTCGGCGAATTCGGCGCGCAATCGCAGGTGGTCGTCGCCGTGGCCAAATCGGTGACCCGCGAGTTCGGTGCACTGATCACGGCGATTCTCGTCGCCGGTCGCTCGGGTTCGGCGCTGGCCGCGCGCATCGGCTCGATGAGTGTGTCGCAGGAAGTCGATGCGCTTGCCGTGATCGGCATCGATCCCGTGCGCTACCTCGCCGCACCGGCCCTGCTGGCCATGCTCGCGATGTTGCCGGTGCTGACCTTGTTTGCCGATGTCGTTGCGATTCTCGGTGCGGCGGTTTACTCCGCCCCTGCGCTCGATATCACGCCGTGGGCCTACGTCGTGCAAACGCTGGCGTTGCTGACGCCCGGCGATATCGGTCAGGGGTTGGCCAAGTCGTTGATATTCGCGATCCTGATTTCGCTGATCGGCATCGCCACGGGGTTTTCCGTACGCGGTGGGGCAGAGGGCGTGGGTCGTGCTACCACGCGTGCGGTCGTCCTGTCGATCTGTTGCATCGTCGTGGCGGACATGATTTTTTCCTATTTCCTCAACCGATGACGGGCACGCGTACGGGACGCTGCCATGCGCTCGCGCTTCCTTCCGCGATGACATCCGCGAGAATCCGCAATCTGAAAATGCCGTCATGACCAACGCGCAACCTCTCATCGCCGTGGACAAGCTCGAAGCCTGGTATGGATCGCGGCGCATTTTGCACGGCGTCGATTTCCACGTGCGCGCCGGCGAGATCCGCGTGATCATGGGCGGCTCGGGATCGGGGAAAAGCACGCTGCTGCGCCATCTGCTGGGCCTGCATCGTCCGCGTGGCGGCACGATCAAGCTGCTCGGCGTCGATATCGGTCGGGCGGGCGCGGCGGAGATGCTTGCCGTACGCAGACAGATCGGCGTGTCGTTTCAGGGCGGCGCGCTACTGACCTCGCTCAGCGTTGGCGACAACGTCGCCCTGCCGTTGCGCGAGCTCACCACGCTCGATGAGGGCACGATTCGCATCATGAGTCGGCTGAAACTGGAAATGGTCGATCTCGGCGGTTTTCAGGACTTGATGCCCGCGCAGCTTTCCGGCGGCATGATCAAGCGCGCTGCGCTCGCGCGCGCGATCGCGCTGGATCCGAAACTGCTGTTCTTCGATGAACCCTCGGCGGGTCTCGATCCCGTCGTTTCGGCCGAACTCGACGAATTGATTTTGCGCTTGCGCGATGCGCTGCGCATGACCATCGTCGTCGTCACCCACGAGTTGGAAAGCGCGTTCAAGATCGCCGACACGATCACCGTGCTCGATCGAGGCGAAATCTTGATGACCGGCACGGTCGACGAAGTGCGCGGCGCCGACAATGCGCGGATTCAGGACTTGCTCAACCGCCGCGCGCGCGAGGTGGTGGTCGATGCCGATGCCTATTTGCGCCGCCTCACAGAAGATCGCAGCAGGCTCGATTGAGCACAAATTGTGACGCAGATTACGAAATTGCGTCGCAAGTTGTGTGATTCTTCTCAGACAAGCAGACTGAAACCATGTCGGGGGAGGTATCGAATGCGCTTCGGTATCATGGTCGATTCCACCTGCGATCTGCCGGCGGAGTTTTTCGCAAAACACGATATCGGCATTCTGCCGATCACCGTCCACATCGACGGCCAAACGCTCGTCGACAATCATGCACCTGCCTTGATCGAGGGCTACCTCGCCGGCGACCTCGGCACACGCGGGGCCGGGGCGGAAACCGAGGCTTACACGGTCGAGCAGATCTGCGATGTTTTCCTGAGCCGCCTCGTGCTCGATTACGACTGCGTGTTCTGTCTGACCATCACTTCCACGCGCAGCCCGATCTTCGAGCATGCACGCAAGGCCAGTTTCGCCATCCTCGGCAGTTACGGGGCGGTGCGCAAAGCGGCCGGTGTCGAGGGGCCTTTCCTGATGCGCGTGATCGACAGCCAGACCTTGTTCGCGGCCCAGGGCGTCGCGGTCCACGAGGCAACGCGCTTGATCGCGGCCGGGGCGAGCGTTGGCGCCATCCGTGAGCGTCTGGAATTCATCGCCCAGAACACCTACGGTTACCTGATACCACGCGACCTGTTCTATTTGCGTGCGCGTGGGCAGAAGCGGAACGACCGCAGCGTCGGCTGGATGAGCGCGGCGCTGGGCAGCGCGCTCGATATCAAGCCGATCTTGCGTGCCTGGCGCGGCGAGACCGGCCCCGTGGGCAAGGCGCGCGGTTTTGAAGCGGGCTCGAAAATGCTGTTCGCCTATGCCTGTGCGCGAATTCGTGCGGGGTTGCTCACGCCACTGATGTGCTTGAGTTACGGCGGCGATCTGGCCGAACTCGCCGCACTCCCCGGACACGATCTGCTGCGAACGACCTGTGCCGAGCATGGTGTGGAATTGCTCGAAAGCCCGATGAGCGTGACCGGCATGGTCAACGTCGGCGTTGGCGCGCTGGCATTGGGGTTCGCCGCGCAGGAGCATGCCGCGCAGTTCTGAGCGCGCCGCTCGCGCGTCTGCCGTGTATGATTTCCGCGCGCGGCGCCGAGCCGACGCGATTCGGGAGTGGCGCGGGTGAAACGCGACAACATCAACTATGTGCTGGTCGGCGGCGTCGTTGTGGCAGCCATTGTTCTGCTGCTTGCCGCCCTCGTCGCGATCACGGGCCGCAGCGGAGCAAGCACCGACTACATTGCGCGCTATCGCAATGTCACCGGCCTGCACGATGGCGCACCGGTATTCTACGAAGGTTTCCGCATCGGCCAGGTGACGGCGATCGACCCCGAGCGTTCGACGAAAGCCGGCAAGCTCGAAACGCGCTACAAGGTCGTTCTCGCCCTCCGCCGCGACTGGCCGATCCCGCGCGATTCGGTCGCGCGCCTGACCTCGACCGGCTTGCTCGCCGATGTCGCGGTCGGTATCAGCGAAGGGGCCAGCGCAGAGGTCGCCAAGCCGGGCGCGGAACTCGCCGGCGTCGAGAACGCCGATCTGTTCGCCTCGATGAATGCGCTTGCTGCGCAGCTCGGCGACCTGGCCCGCAACCAGGTCGCCCCGTTGGTGAAAACCTTGACCTCACATGTGGATTCGATCGCGAGTCAGCTCGACGCGGGCGCACCGGAAATCGTCGCTCAGTCTCGTCAACTGTTGCAGCGGTTGAATTCGGCGTCGGCCTCGGTGGACGATTTGCTCAAGCCGCAGAATCGTGCGGCGATCGGCGCGATCCTCGGCAACGCGCAGGCGTTGTCGCAGGATTTGCGTGCGACGCAAGCCCGACTGGCCCAAGCCATCGGCCAGATCGATGGCGCGATTCGCGAAAATCGCCCGGGCGTACGCGACTCGGTCGACGATTTGCGTGGCATCCTCGCCGCTCTGTCCGAACGTATCGACTCGATCACACAGAATCTCGCCGTTGCTTCGCGCAATTTCAACGAATTCTCGCGTGAGGTGCGCATGAGTCCGAATCGCCTGCTGATCGCGCCCAAACGCGACAAGATCGAGGAGGAGCCGCGATGATCTCGCTGCGATGCGTCGTTCCGTTGGCGCCGCTGCTGTGGCTGGCGGCATGTTCGTCGCCGGCCATTCCCGAAGTGACCTATTTTCGCCTGCCTGCGCCCGCCGCCGTGGCGCGCATGGCGACGCCGTTGTCGTCGCTGCCGATCGAGGTCGATACCTTTCGTGCGGATGGCGTCTATGCCGAGCAAGCGGTGCTCTATGCGACAACGCCGGATGCGGGGGCGCTGCGCGCCTACCACTACCAGATGTGGAGCGATCCGCCCGCGCGCGGATTGCAGGAGCGCCTGACCGATCGGCTGCGTGACGCTGGCGTCGCGCCGCTCGTCACCGACCGCCTGCCGAGCAGCGTGCAAGCGTTGCGCATCCAAGGCCGCATCCTGCATTACGAGCGAGTGCAGAACGCGGCGAAGGTCAGCGCCTTGGTCGAATTCGAGATGCGCATCGAGCAGGATTCCGGCGAACCTTTGCTGGAACGCCGCTATCGCGCCGAGGCAGTCGCCACAGGCCCGGACATGGCGGCGATGGCGCGCGCGTTCGGCACCGCCGTCGACACGACATTTTCGACGTTCGTCGCAGACCTGGTCGCCATGCAGGAAGGCAAATCATGATCGATGCGACGCGCTTGCGCCTGTTGCAAACCATGGGCATCGATGTGTACCTGCCGCGCACGCCGGCGGCGTCGGGCCTTGCGGGTTTCCCGAGCGTGGGGAGTGCGGGCGGAGTCACTGCCGCAAGCGGCGTGCAGGGTGGCGTCGCGTTGGTCGTCGTGCGTCCCAGCGCGATGCGCGATGCGGCGCGTTTCGCGCATTTCTTCCAGCATCTGCCGCGCGCGCTGGGCATCGATGCGGACGCGATCGCCTGGCGCGATGTCGATGCGGAGGGTCATGTGGCGGACGTGATTCAGGCCGATTCCTATCTCGTGTTCGGCGCCGCCGCCGCGCGCGCGCTCGGTGCGCAGTTGTCGACGGCGCAGCAAGGCGCGGCCACGATCGCGGTCACGGCGGAGTCGGCGCAACTGCTTGGCAGTGCGGCCGACAAGCGCGCCTTGTGGCAGACGCTCAAACCCATCGCGCGCCGCGTGCGCGAGGCAGCGAGGTAGGCCGTGGTTGCGATACTCGCCGAACCGCGCGCGCAGATGCGGGCAATGCATCTCGACGATCTCGACGCGGTCGTCGGCATCGAGATGGCGGCCTACGCATTTCCATGGACGCTAGGCATTTTCAGCGATTGCCTGCGCGCCGGCTACGAGTGTTGGGTGTTGTGTCGGGGCAGCGAAATCGTCGGCTACGGCATCCTTTCCATCGCGGCCGGCGAGGCGCATCTGCTCAATGTCTGCGTGGCGCCACCGCTGCAAGGGCAGGGTTATGGTCGACACCTGGTCAAACGCATGATCGAGCTGGCACGCTGGCACCGCGTAGAGCGGATTTTTCTGGAAGTGCGCCCGTCGAACCTTGCCGCCGTGGCCCTGTATCCCACGCTCGGTTTCAACGAAATCGCGACGCGACCGAACTACTATCCAACCCGAAACGGGCGCGAGGATGCGATCGTGATGGCGATGGAGTTGTTGCCGACGGAAGCATGACCTGCGGCCAGCATGCGGTCGTCGTTTCCGATATCCTCGCCTGCAACCAAATTGCCGCTACGCGCATCCGAGCATCATGCGCGACGGTCGGCCCTTACTCACCAAATCCATGCGAACCGTACTCGTCATCGACGACAACCCCGCGGTCGTCACCGCGCTCGACGTGCTGCTTGGCCTGCGCGACATCCGCACGCTGCACGCGGCTTCGCCCGAAGAGGGCCTTGCGTTGCTCGCGCGCGAGCGGGTCGACCTCGTGTTGCAGGACATGAATTTCCGCGCAGACACGACATCAGGCGAGGAGGGGGTCGCTTTGTTTCGTGCGATTCGCGAACGCGAACCGGATCTGCCCGTGATCCTGCTGACGGCGTGGACGCATCTGGAAACCGCGATCGAACTGGTCAAGGCCGGCGCGGCCGATTATCTGGCCAAGCCCTGGGACGATCACAAGCTCGTCGCGTCGGTCGAGAACCTGCTCGAACTGTCGGAGAGTGCGCGTGAAGTGTCGCGCTTGCGTGGCGAGCGGCGCGCACATCGCAGCACGCTGCGCGAGCAATTCGATCTGCGCGGAACCGTCTATGCGTCGTTGGCGATGGAGCGACTGATCGAGCTGGCCTGCCGCGTCGCGCGCGCCGATGCGCCGGTGCTCATCACCGGCCCGAATGGCGCGGGCAAGGAGCGCATCGCCGAGATCGTGCACTACAACTCGGTGGTGAAGGCCGGGCCGTTCGTCACGGTCAATTGCGGCGCGCTGCCGCAGGATTTGATCGAGGCCGAATTGTTCGGCGCGGAAGCCGGCGCCTACACCGGCGCGAACAAGGCGCGCGCGGGTCGCTTCGAGGCAGCCGATGGCGGCACCTTGCTGCTCGATGAGATCGGCAATCTGCCCATGTCGGGGCAGATGAAATTGTTGCGCGTTCTGGAAACCGGCAAGTTCGAGCGGCTCGGTTCGAGCAAGACGCGCGAAGTGAAAGTGCGTGTGGTCAGTGCAACCAATGCCAATCTGGCGGCGATGATCCGCGCCGGCACCTTTCGCGAAGATTTGTACTATCGGCTCAATGTGATCGAGCTTGTGCTGCCGCCGCTGGCGCAACGGCCCGACGACGTGTTGCCGTTGGCGGAAGCCTTCGTCGCAGGCGATGTCGCGCTCAGCCCGCAGGCGCGCACGACACTGGTCGCGCACTCCTGGCCCGGCAACGTGCGCGAACTGAAAAACGCGATTCAGCGCGCGAGCCTGCTCTGCCGCGATGGCGTGATCAGGCCGGACGATCTCGGGCTTGCCGTGCATTCGACCGTGCCGGCGCGGGCAAGCAACGATGTCGAATTCGACCGCGAGACGATCGAGCAGGCGATCGCGCGCGCGAAGGGCGTCATCAGTCAGGCGGCGGCGGAGCTCGGCTTGTCGCGCCAGGCGCTGTATCGACGCATGGAAAAAATGGGCATCGAAAGTTAGCGGTCACGGTTTCGTCGCGCCGGGTCGTTCGTCGCCATACGTTTTGGCGAAGTAGTCCGTCAAGGTGGCGATTTCATCGTCGGCGATGGGCGCGCCATAGGTTTTTTTCATCTTCGTCACCTCCGCCTCCCAGGTCTTGCGTGGCAGGTTCGGCGGCTGCGTGGCGACGTAGTCGGTCGAATGGCAGATCAGGCAGCGTGCGTTGACGAGTTCGAGATTCGGCCCGGGTTTGTAAGTTGTGGTCGTTTCCGGCGGCAGATCGATCGTGAGAATGGCGGCGCTGGCCAGCGTGGCGGCGAGCATCCCGGCGAGCGTGGCGGTGAGACGATGCGAACGTGACATGGCGATCTCCTCACGCGGCCGTGATGTGCGTGGTTTCGACCACGTTGCGCATGTAGCCGGGAGGGTTCCACAGCGGTGCGAGGGGTTGCGATTGGCCGATGCGATTGAGCGCGCGCACCTGCAACGCATGGGGACCCGCAGCGAGGGTGGTTTCGATCGTCCATGCGCGGAACGAATACCTGCCGAGGTCCTCGCCGAGCCGGGCCGCGCGCCAATGCGCTCCGCCATCCTCGGAAAACAGCACCTCGCGGATGCCGTAGCCGCCATCGAAGGCGATGCCGCGCACGATTTGCGGCCGATTCGCCTTCACGTGCGCCCCATCGGCGACGTTGGTGATGAACGAGCGCACGTCGAAGCGGCCGATCGGCACGGTCCGCGACGGCGCAGTTCCCGGCTCGACGCAGGCACAGGCATTGTCCGGAACGCGGTAGGCCTTGGCCATCCAGAAGCCGTCGAACGCGGCATCGTGCACGACGATGTCGGACAAGTGCTTGACCCAGTACGTGCCGTAGTGGCCGGGCACGATCAGGCGCAACGGATAGCCGTTGAGCATCGGCAGGTCGGCGCCATTCATCGCGTAGGCGAGCATGACTTCGCCGTCGAGCGCGTGATCAAGGTCGAGGGCTTTGACGAAATCCGGCGTGGTCGGCAAAACCGGCGTATCGAGGCCGTTGAAACTCACTTGCTTGGCACCGGCCTGCACGCCCGCTTTTTCGAGAACAGTCTTGAGCGGTACGCCGCGCCAGCGTGCGTTGCCCATCGCGCCGTTGCCGCTCTGCCCGCCCGGCACGCGCGGTTCGGAAAAGCCGCGGCTGTTGCCCGAGCATTGATTGACCGCGACGTATTCGATCGGCTCGAAATTTTTCTTCAAATCGTCGAGCCCAAGCGACAACGGCGAGGCGACGCTGCCACGCACGGCCAGGCGGTAGGTTGCCGGATCGATCCGGGTCGGAATGCCGGCGAGGTGATAGCGCACGAAAAACGCATCGTTCGGCGTGATGATATTTTCATCGAATACGGCGAACGGCGTTTCCAACTGCGGCGGTCGTGTAGTCAGGCGCAGCAGGGCGCGCTTCTGGGGATATTTCACCAAGGGGCGCTCACCGTTGCCGAACGGAAGTGCGACGATGTCGTCGGCCAGTGCCGCGAGTGGACTGATGCCGAACAGGCTGCCAAGGCCGGCGGCACCGGCGCGGCGCAGGAATTGGCGGCGCGGCGGGGCGGGTGGATCGCTGCGAAAACCGTGCGGCATGCTCGACTCCTCGATGATCCCGTCGCGACGGCATCGTCGTGCGAGGCCACCGCGAGCGAGTCAAGCATAGTACAAATCGACCGGAATGCCTTCTTGCAGCGTGGCGTTGGGGCAGGCCGATTTCCGCCGTCGTGCCAGTTCGGTTAGCCTTGAGGCATGCGGCTCTTTTCACTCGAAGGCAAATTGGCCGGCGTGTTGGTGGCGGTGCTCCTAATCGGTTGCACGACGACCGCGATGCTGGCGCGCTGGCTGCCGCCGTGGCTCGCGGCCAGCGCGACATTCGCGGCGCTTGCCTTGCCCGCGCTCATGCTCGCACATGTCGCGACCAAGCCGGTTGGAAGCCTGATGCGGGCGCTGTCGGGGGGCGTGGCGAGGTATCGCGACGGCGATTTTTCGACCTCGCTGGTCGAGGCGCGGCGCGACGAATTCGGTGAACTCATCGCCACCCACAACGAACTCGGTCGCGTGCTGCGCGAGCAACGGCGCAATCTGATCGAACGCGAATTGCTGCTCGATACGATGGTGCAGAATTCGCCGACGGCGCTGATCCTGATCGATGCCGCGCAGTTCGTCGTCTACGCCAACCTCGCCGCGCGCGCACTGCTCAACGAAGGTCGCCTCATGAACGGCATGGCGTTCGTCGAGCTCGCGCACGCCTGTCCGGCGACGCTGCGCGACGCCTTGCTCGGTCAGCAGGACGGCCTGTTCGGCGTCGATATCGGCGGCGAAAGCGAGACGTTTCATCTTGCCCAAAAACGTTTCCGCCTGCACGGCCGCGAACATCGCATGTTGTTGCTCAAACGTCTCACGCGCGAGCTGTCGCGGCAAGAAGTTCAGACCTGGAAAAAGGTCATCCGTGTCATCAGTCACGAGCTCAACAACTCGCTCGCGCCGATCTCCTCGCTGGCGCATTCCGGGCGCGAACTCGCGCGCCGCGGCACGACCGACAAGCTCGCCCCCGTGTTCGACACGATCGAAGGCCGCGCACGCCATTTGCACGAGTTCATCGGCGGCTATGCCGAGTTCGCCAAGTTGCCGCAACCGCGCATCGAGGCGGTGGCCTGGCCGCCATTTCTCGATGCGCTTGTGCAGCAGTATCCGTTTCGCCGCGTCGGCGACCTGCCCGCACGCGATGGCGCGTTCGATCGCAGCCAGATCGAGCAGGTGCTGATCAATTTGCTCAAGAACGCGTATGAGGCGAACGGGCCGAGCGAAGAAGTCGAGATTGAACTTCGCGAATGCGGCAACGAAATCCGCATCGAAGTGCGCGATCGCGGTGCGGGCATGAGCGAGGCGGTACTCGCCAACGCCCTGCTGCCGTTTTATTCGACCAAGCGCAGCGGCACCGGCCTCGGCCTCGCGCTCGCGCGCGAGATCGTCGAGGCGCATGGCGGCCGTATTGCGCTCGCCAATCGCGAAGGCGGCGGGCTGGCGGTTGCGTTGTCGCTGCCGCAGCCTGCCGCCATCGCCTGAGGCGTCTGTCATGGCGTGGTGTCGGAGTGGAATGCTTCGGCGTTGATGACGACGCTGCCATACGCCGCGCGGAATTCGGCCTCCCACGCGGCCGTCCAGCTCGGCGTGGAGTTGCCATCGATGATCAGTGCGCGCGCAAGCACGAGGCGCAAGGTCGTCGCATCGCCCAGCAGAGTGGAACTCAACGGCGATTGCAAACACGATACGGCGGCGGTTTGATCGAGCACGTCGTAGATCAAACCGTTGAAAACATGTAGCGGCTCCATCGCGGTAAGGCCACCGGTGGTGTTCGAGGGGCCATTGCCGAGCGGGTGCTGCCCGCTGACGCCGGTGATGCGGTAATGGTTTTTGCCGGACAGGCGCGGGAGGGTAACGTAGGCGATGCTGCAACGATCCGTCGTGTAGTACTGCGTGGCGCCGGAAATTACCGGGGTGACGCCGGTATTCACCACTTGCACCTGTCGCGAGACCGGGCTCAAAGTCTCGACCAGGCCATTGGCCAGAGTCACCTTGGCCCGCACGGTCACGGTTGCCGTGCCGACGATGCTGCCCGCACGCAGCGCGATAGATGAGCCGAGGCCGCCGTTGTCGTTCTGCGACTGGAGACTGCCATTGCCGCTGACCGACCAGGTCCACACGACGCTCGCATCTACCGGCGCCGGCGGGTTCAAGGTCGCTGCGATGGTCGTTGTCGAGTCGATCTGCACCGGGGCAATGGCGGGAAAATTGATGTCGAAGTCGGTGAAGACGATGACGGCATCGGCCGAGCCCAAGTCGGTACGCACGCCGTTGTCCATGGTGAACAAGGCGACGTGGACGATGTCGCCCGCGCAATTCGGCGGGTTGGTCGCATCGCCCGCATACGTCGCGTGCGCGGAGTGCGTGCTCACGACAGGGGTGCTTGCGCTGTTGCTGACACCGGCGGAGGTCAATGTGCCGCAGCGTCCGTTGGTGTCCGCACTCCAGTCGTATTGGAATTTTGCCAGGATGGCGTTGTCTGGAAACGGTGTCACGCCGATGCCGAAGGCGCGTTGTTTGTTGTGCCCCATCGTGACCTGATCGGGGATGAGCTGCACTTGGAAGCCATTGATCGAAATCGACGTGCTTGCCTTGCCGACGAATTGGTACGCACCGGAGGATGTCTTGTAGTACACCTGCACTTCGACTTGATGGGCGACATCGCTGCGGGTGATGAAATTGTCGGTCAGAAAATTCACTTCGTTCGACGTGCTGTCGAATGCGCCGTTGCCGACGACGGAATGGCCTGCCGAATCGCGCAGAATGCTTTGGTCGCCCGAGGTCAGAGCCCACGAATAAGTGATGTTGGGATCGTCCGTGTAGCCCGATACCGTAGCCTTGAGGCTCAGCGTGTCGCCGAGGTTCATCGTGGCGTTCTGCGGTTCGAG
>JAFEFR010000169.1 GCA_018240485.1 Pseudomonadota bacterium | reverse complement strand
TGCCTGGGGGGCAGGGGGTCGTGGGTTCGAATCCCGCCGCCCCGACCAATTCGTAACTTGGGATCAACAAGTTGAGCGACGAAGAGTGCGTGTCGTCGGCTCCCTGTTTCCTCATCTTTCTCGGGGAGGGGCGAACTGGGTGTCTGCCCAAAGCACGTCGCGACTACCCAGATAGTGTGGGGTCACCTGGCTGAGCATTCCTACGCACAACTTCGCCGCCAGTTGCCTTGACTGGAGGATTTTCGACCTCCTGACGCTGAGAATCTTACCCACGACAGGTCGATTTCGGTTGTCCACGCGCAATTTGCGCGAAACCGGGATTCTGTGACGTTCGACAGCAAGTCGCTGTCTGAAGCGATAGCGAGAGCCGCCCCGCGCACGGGCGGATAAGGCGTTCAACATGTGTCGCGTCGGTGTGGCAAATGAATCCCCCAATGTTCGATGGTTATCGATCGATCACACTCTTCTGCGGCAATGAGGCAGGCACTAAACGGCAAAGCGGGTCGTGCGCATCTGCTTTGAAGAGCAACAAGATCGCCTAGTCTGCCGGCGCCTCCACGTCACTGAACGCGAGCACCGCTGGCGGCAATCGCTCGCCCTTGACCTCGATGGCCGCAACGGCGGCATTCAACTCACGCAGCTCGTCGGAGCCGAAGGTGATCCCGCTCGCGCCGATGTTCTCCAGCATGTGCGCCATCTGCGTGGTGCCTGGAATCGGCACGATCCAGGGCTTCTGCGCCAGCAACCACGCCAGCGCAATCTGCACGGGCACGGCCTGCTTGCGCACGGCCCAGCTCTTGATCAAGTCGATCAACGGCATGTTGTGGGCGAGGTTCTCCGGCGAGAATCGCGGCGTGGACGAGCGCAGGTCGCCCGGCGCGAAGCGCGTGTTCGCGTCGATCCAGCCGGTGAGCAACTGGCAGTCCAGCGGCCACCAGGGCACGAAGCCGATGCCCAGCTCTTCGCAGAGCGGGATCACGTGTTGTTCCGGGTCGCGGGTGGCCATCGAGTACTCGTTCTGGATCGCGGTCAGCGGCAACGCGGCATGGGCGCGACGCACGGTCTTGAGGCCCGGTTCGCACAGTCCCCAATGCAGCACCTTGCCCTGGTCCATCAGCTCCTTGACCGCGCCGGCGACATCCTCGATCGGTACGGCCGGATCGACGCGGTGTTGATAGAGCAGGTCGATGCGGTCGGTGCGCAGGCGCTTGAGCGAGCCTTCGACCGCGCGCTTGAGGTGCGCCGGTCGGCTGTTGAGGCCGGGGCCGCGCGCGCCGGTGTCGGGGT
>JAFEFR010000168.1 GCA_018240485.1 Pseudomonadota bacterium | reverse complement strand
GTTTTCCGATCCAGCCCAAGCCGGCGTTGCGCGCCAACGCTTTCTCCATCACCGGTGCGGAATCGACGAACGCGCGATAGCCGAACGGCCCGATTTCCGCCGCGATGCGATCGGCCAATTTCTGCAGACGCGAGCGCATCAGCTTGTGGTAGTCGCGACCCAGCGCGTAGCGCGAAACGTAGGCCAGCGTCGGATCGCCGAGCACTTCCCAGGCATCGCGTGTTTGCGGCGGATCGTAGTCCATGCGTACGGAAATCACGCGCAATGTGCCGGCGTGCAGTTCGCCCGGGCGAGTGCGCTTGGTGCCGTGGCGTTGCATGTAATCCATCTCGCCGTGGCGATTTTCGGCGAGCCAGCGCGACAGGTGCGCTTCATCCGCGTCAAGCGACGTTGCGCTGATGCCGATCTGCTGAAAACCCAGCTCACGCCCCCACAGCCGGATCCGTGTGGCCAGTTGCGCGTAGTCGGCGCGGGCGATAGGCGTGTCGCTCATGGGGCGAAAATGGACTCTCAGGCCGCCCGCTTGCATGGGGTGAGCCGCGGATGAATGGGGAAAGGGTCGGGCGATTATACTTTCGCCATGATCGACAATTCTCTTTTCGAGGTGGCGCAGGTGCGCGCGCTGGAGCGTGCAGCCATTGCGACGCACGGTCTTTCCGAGCGCGAACTGATGGGTCGCGCCGGTCGGGCAGCATTCGAAGTGCTGCGTGCGCGTTGGCCGCAGGCGCGCCGCATTCTGGCGCTCTGCGGAACGGGCAACAATGGCGGCGATGGTTACGTATTGGCCCGAATCGCGCATGAAGCCGGACTCGATGCCTGCGTTCTCGCGCTCGCTCCGCCACGGTGCGAGAGCGAAGCGGCGCGCGCATGTGCGGATTGGCGTGCCGTCGGCGGCAGGGTGTTGTCCGGGCAAGAAAATTGGCCGGAGGCGGACGTCCATGTCGATGCGCTATTCGGCATTGGCCTTGCGCGACCACCTGACGGGCTTGCGCGCGAGTGGATCGAAAAATTGAATACCGCCACGTTGCCCGTGCTCGCGCTCGATGTGCCCTCGGGGCTGGATCCCGATACGGGCTACGCGGCGGCGGCGAGCGTGCGCGCGACGGTCACAGTCACCTTCATCGTCGACAAGCCTGGGCTGCACACCGGTTCGGCTGCGGAACATGTCGGCGAGATCGTCGTCGCTTCATTGGGATTGCCCGCCGAATTGCCGGCGAATGTCCGTGCGAATGCGTACCTGCTCGACCTCGAAGACATTGAACTCCGGTTGCCCATGCGCGCGCGCGACGGGCACAAGGGGCGCTACGGTCACGTACTTGCGATCGGCGGCGATGCGGGCATGGGCGGGGCGATCCGGCTTGCCGGCGAGGCGGCCTTGCGCGTCGGAGCGGGGCGCGTCAGCGTGGCGACGCGCCCCGAGCATATCCTTGCCTTAAACAGCGCCCGTCCGGAACTGATGGCGCACGCCATCGACGGTATTCAAGAACTGGCGCCATTGCTGGATCGCGCCAGTATCGTCGCGCTTGGCCCAGGGTTGGGGCAGCGGGCCTGGGGGCACGCGTTGTGGCACGCAGCCATCGTCGCGGGTAAACCGCTGGTGCTCGATGCGGACGGGTTGAACCTGCTATCGCGTTTCGCGCTGCCGTTGCCGATGCAAACCGTGATGACGCCGCATCCCGGCGAAGCGGCGCGCTTGCTCGGTACGGATGTCGAATCGATCGCCCGCAATCGTTTTACCGCTGCGCGCGATTTGGCGCGGCGCTACCGAGCGGTTGTCGTGCTCAAGGGGGCGGGGACGTTGATTGCGAATGAACAGGGCGATGTCGCGGTTTGTCCGTGGGGCAATCCGGGCATGGCCTCGGCCGGAATGGGCGATGTGTTGACCGGCATCGTCGCTGGCCTGCTCGCACAGGGCCTCGATGCATGGCAGGCCGCGTGCGTGGGTGTGGCGCTGCATGCCCGCGCCGGCGATCGCGCTGCCCGTGATGGCGAGGCTGGTTTGATCGCCAGCGATCTGTTTTCGCCCTTGCGGCGGTTGCGCAATCATTTGGGAGAAGCATGAACGTCAGGGCCGAAATCGAATTGGACGAAGCGGGCTTGGTCGCGGTTGCGCGAGGCCTGGCCGCGCGCGTGGGCGAGGGTGGCGCGATACATCTGTGTGGCGAACTCGGCGCCGGCAAGACGACGTTTGCACGGGCGCTGCTGGGCGCACTGGGGGTTGGCGCCCGCATCAAGAGCCCGACCTACAGCCTCATCGAGTCCTACGAGGTCGATGGTTTGCAGATCCATCACCTCGATCTCTATCGCATCGCGGCGGCGGACGAGTTGGAGTTTCTCGGTCTTGGCGATCTCGCAGCGGGGCGGTTCCTGATCCTCATCGAATGGCCGGAACGCGGTGGCGATGCATTGCCTGCCCCCGATCTGATCGCGCATCTGCGGCATGCCGGGGCAAAGCGACAGCTGCAATTGACTCCATGCACGCAGCGCGGCGAAAGCTGGCTTGGCAGCGGTGGGGGCGGGGAAGCGAATTGAGCACAATCTCTAGTGTTCGTTTATAAAACCAACATACCTATCGGATTTATAAAGAGAAACTCTTGATTTTTTTCATCCTCTACGGTTCAATCCGCAGTATGAGGGGAGCCCTGCGCCACGCTACGAGTCGTCTGATCGCCGGCGGATTGCTGCTGGCGATGACGCATTTTTCGTTCGCTTCCGAATTGAGGTCAGCGAAAATCGCGGTCGAATCCGACCGCACGCGCGTCTTTCTCGATCTGGCCGGGCCGGTCGACTACAAGCTGTTCGAGATAGCCAATCCAGGGCGCATCGTCGTCGATGTCCGCGATTCCACCGCGCTCGATGGGTTTTCCGCACCGGCCGGCAAGGGCCTGCTCAAGGCGTTGCGTACCGGGGCGCAGAACAAAACCGATCTGCGCATCGTGCTCGACCTCGCGTCCGATGTGCGCCCAAAAAGTTTTCTCATGCCGCCGGAGGGTGGGCAAGGCTACCGGCTTGTCGTCGACCTGTACCCCAAGACTCGCAGCGGGCGCGCGGTCGCGATCAAGAGCGCCCATGCGACGACGCAGAAAACGCGCGACGTGGTCGTCATGATCGATCCCGGTCACGGCGGCAACGATCCGGGCGCCAAAGGCAATGCCGGCACCCAGGAAAAAAGCATCACACTGATGGTTGCGCGCGAGCTGAAACGCCAGATCGACAAAACCCCCGGCATGCGCGCCGTGTTGACGCGCGACGGTGACTATTACGTCGGGCTCGAAGATCGGTACCACAAGGCGCGTGAAGCGAAAGCGGATTTGTTCGTTTCGGTTCACGCCGATGCATTCACTTCGAGCGACGCGCGCGGTTCGTCGGTGTGGATGCTGTCGCCGCGTGGCGCAACCAGCGAGGCGGCGCGCTTTCTCGCCGATCGCGAAAACAACGCGGACCTGGTCGGTGGCGTCAAGCTCGACAAGAAGGACAACACGCTTGCGGCGGTGCTGCTGGATCTCTCGCAAAGCTCGACGCTGGAAGCCAGCGGCACGGTTGCGCGGCAAGTGCTTCGCGCGATCGCCAAGCTCGGGCCCACGCATCGCGGCTATGTGGAAAAAGCGAATTTCGTCGTATTGCGTTCGCCCGACGTGCCTTCGATTCTGGTCGAGACGGCGTTCATCACCAACCCCGAAGAAGAGCGACGCTTGAACGATTCGGAACAACGCGAACGGCTTGCGACGGCGATCCTCAACGGTATGCGCGATTATTTCCAGGCGGCACCGCCGCCGGGCACGCTGTTCGCGGTGCAGGCGGAGAAAAACAGGCCCGAGCGGCTGGCAGCGCGCAAACTGGAAGCCGACGATCCGGGCGTGGGCGAAGGCGCTACGCTGGCGGGCGTGCCGCACTCCTGAAGCGCTTAAGGCTAGGGCGAAAACACGACCCGAGCGAGGCACGGAAGCGACCCTGCGCGAATTCGCTATCATGTGCGCACCATGCCGCATATCCGCCCGCTACCGCAGGAACTCGTCAATCAGATCGCTGCGGGCGAAGTCATCGAGCGGCCCGCTTCCGTGGTCAAAGAACTCGTCGAGAACAGTCTCGATGCGGGCGCGACGCGCGTGGAAATCGACATCGAAGACGGTGGTTCGCGCCTGATCCGCATTCGCGACGATGGCGGTGGCATTGCTGCCGAGGAATTGCCGCTCGCGGTATCGCCGCATGCGACCAGCAAGATCGCCTCGCTGGAGGATCTCGAACGGGTGCGCACGCTCGGCTTCCGCGGCGAGGCGCTGCCGTCGATCGCTTCGGTGTCGCGGTTTTCGCTGACATCGAGAACGCACGCTGCCGACGTCGCGTCGCGCATCGATATCGAGGCCGGGCAGGTCTCGAAGCCGCGTCCGGCGCAGCATCCGCCCGGCACCACGATCGAGGTGCGCGATCTGTTTCACAACGTGCCGGCGCGGCGCAAATTTCTGCGCGCCGAACGCACCGAATATGGCCATATCGACGAACTGGTCAAGTCGCTCGCGCTCGCGCGACCGCGCGTGGAATTTCGATTGAGCCATAACGGTCGGCCGACCCGACTGATGCGTGCGGCGGAAGATACCGCCGCGTCGATGCTGCGCCTGGCCGAGATCCTCGGCGAAGAATTTCCCGCACAAAGTCTGCGCGTCGATCAGGCCGGTGCCGGATTGCGGCTGTCCGGTTGGGTCGGTCTTCCCGCCGCATCGCGCAGTCAGGCCGATCAGCAGTATTTCTACGTCAACGATCGTCTCGTACGCGACAAGGTCGTCACGCACGCGGTGCGGCAAGCATATGCCGACGTGTTGTATCACGGTCGCCATCCGGTTTATGCGCTGTTTTTCGAGATCGATCCGACGCTCGTCGACGTCAACGTGCATCCGGCGAAATCCGAGGTGCGGTTTCGTGAAAGCCGGCTCGTGCATGATTTTCTCTACCGCACGCTGCACGAAGCGCTGGCGCTGACGCGCGCGGGTTCGGTGGCCTCGGTGATGGCGGGGACGTCGCCGATTCCTGCCGAATCGGGGGCGGCGACATCGTCGTTCGAGACGGCGATGCGGGCGGCGCAAGCGGCGAACTACGCCCCCGTCATGTCGCCCGCTTGGCGCGGGCAGGCTGGCTTGCGACTTGGCGTGCGCGAGCCGCAGGCCAACTACCTTGCCATGCTTGCAGGGAGCGTGGAAAAAAGCGACATTGTGGAAAATGCGAACAATGTCGCAGCGTCCAACGATGCGGCGAGGATGGAGTCGCCCGAAGACGGCCCACCGCTTGGCCATGCGCTGGCACAACTTGCCGGAATTTACGTGCTCGCCGAAAACGCGCGTGGATTGATTCTCGTCGACATGCATGCCGCGCATGAACGCATCACCTACGAAAAACTCAAGGCGTCGCAGGCGAGCGATGGCATCCATGCGCAACTTCTGCTCGTGCCCCTGCCGTTGGCAGTCAGCGCGCGCGAGGCGGCGGCGGCCGAAGAACATGCCGACGAGCTCACCACCCTCGGTTTCGAAATCGTGCGTTCCGGGCCACAAAGCGTGACGGTGAAACGTTATCCCGGCCTTCTGGACGGTGCCGATGTCGCGGCGCTCGTGCGCGACGTACTGGCCGATCTCTGCGTTCACGGCACGACGCGTCGCCTGCAGGAAGCGCACGATGAAATGCTCTCGACCATGGCCTGCCACGGCTCGGTACGCGCCAATCGGCGCTTGACCTTGCCGGAAATGAATGCGCTACTGCGCGAGATGGAAGCGACCGAGCGCTCGGGGCAATGCAATCACGGGCGACCGACCTGGGTGCAGTTGTCGATTGCCGAGCTCGATCGCATGTTCTTGCGTGGACGTTAGACGGTTCGTGCGCCGTTACCCACCTGCGCAGGGGCGACGAAAGTAAAACAACAATCGGAAAATCGTATGCGCTATCTGGGAATGATGTTGATGACGGCAATGGGAGTGACGAGTGCGACGGCGGTGCAGGTCGGTACGGACAACGCGGAGCGCGACTATCCGAGGCAGGTCGAAGCCTGGCGCGCCAAGCGGGTCGAGCGACTTGCCGCAGCCAATGGCTGGCTCAGCTTGATCGGTCTCGAGTGGCTGAAAATCGGCAACAACACGATCGGTTCGGCCAAAGACAATCACATCGTCATCGCCAAGGCGCCGCCGCATCTGGGCAGCATCCTGCTCGATCGCGACCGGGCAACGTTTTCGCTCGATCCGCGCGCAACGAAGTTGGTCAAGATCGACGGCGAGAGCAAGCTCGGTGCCGAGTTGCTCGACGACAGCCACGAGAAGCCGACGCTGGTCAGCTTCGGCACGGCGAATTTCTACCTGATTCATCGCGGCGACCAATTTGGTCTGCGCATCAAGGACAGCGCTGCGCCGACGCGCGTGCATTTTCGCGGCATCGACAACTTCCCCATCGACTCTGCGTGGCGCATCGAGGCGACGTGGGAAGCGTACAACCCGCCGCACGAAGTCGAGGAAGGCAACATCCTCGGCCAGATCGACAAGGTCGTCGTGCCCGGCGCCGCCACGTTCGAGCGCGACGGCAAGACTTGGAAGGTCGAGCCGATCATCGAGAATCCCGGCGACACCGAACTGTTCCTCGTCTTCGCCGACCGCACGAGCGGCAAGGAAACCTACGGCGCCGCGCGTTTCCTCTACGCCGACATGCCCAAGGACGGCAAGATCGTTCTCGATTTCAACAAGGCCTACAACCCGCCGTGCGCGTTCACGCCGTACGCGACCTGCCCATTGCCGACGCAGCAGAACCGGCTCGACATGCGGGTGACGGCGGGGGAGAAGAAGTACCAGGGCGGGCACGAGTAGCGTTGCGCAGCAACGAACGAGCGCGACACATTGCGGTTTTACTTCCCGTTGAAATTCGGCTTGCGGCGTTCAAGAAACGCCTTCGTCCCTTCGCGCATATCCTCGGTCGAAAAGACGAGCCCGAAGGCCTGCGATTCGTAGTCCAGCCCGGCCTCGATGCCGCATTCGCCGCCGATCAGGATCGCTTCGAGGATGCCGCGCAGTGCATGCGGCGCGCTCGCAGCGAGCTGATCGGCGAGCTTGTCGATTTCGGCATCGAGTTGATCGACCGGAACGACGCGCGTGAGCACGCCGAGCGCCTGCGCGCGCGCGGCGTCGATAGTCGCGCCGGTCAGGCATAGTTCGAGCGCGGCGCTGCGTCCGGCCAGGCGCAGCAGGCGCTGCGTGCCGCCGAAGCCCGGAATGACGCCGAGGTTGATCTCGGGCTGGCCGACCTTGGCCTTGTCGCTGCCGATGCGCAGATGGCAGCACATGGCCAGTTCGAGGCCGCCGCCGAGGGCGAAGCCCTGGATGCGCGCGATCACGGGTTTGCCCAGTCGCTCGATACCGAGCATCATCGCCTGACCGCAGCGCGCGGTTTCCTGCGCCTGCAGCGGCGTGAGCGCGGCAAGTTCGCCGATGTCCGCGCCGGCGACGAAGGCCTTCTCGCCGCTGCCGGCGAGCACCACGACGCGCACGGTGTCCTCGGCCTGGGCTTGGGCGAAAGCCACCGCCAACTCGTCGATCGTCTCGCGGTTGAGCGCGTTGAGCTTGTCGGGGCGATGGATCGTGATGCGGCGGATCGAGTTGCGATCCTCGATGATCAGATTGCGGTAAGCCATGGAAAACCCGTGTGGAAAAGGCGGTGCGGATGCCGTCGACCGAGCGCGATGGCTGGCGAACAGCCCCGGTTCAGGCGCGAGCCGTAGTATCGCTGGCCGAGGCGGGCGAGGTCGAGTAAAATGTCCGGCTTTCGTGACGGTTTCTTCGCCGGGCGTCGGGAGTGACCGGCGCCAATTGGAAAATTTTCTCTTTCGGAGGTTCGCATGAAGTTGCATTTGGGTCTTATCGCGGCAGGCATTCTGGTTGCCGGATCGGCAGTTTCCGCCCAGGACGGTAAGTCCGCTCCTGCCGCCGCCGCCGCGGCGCAACAGCAGAAGCCGCCCGCGCCGTTGACCGCTGCGGACAAGCCGAACCTTTCCTATGCGGTCGGCTTCCAGATCGGCGACGATCTCGCCGGACGCAAAGTCGATATCGACATCAACCAGCTCGTCAAGGCGCTGCAAGACGGTTACGCCAAGCGCCAGCCCAGCGTCAACATCGAGACGATGCGCGACGTGCTCGGTCGTTTCCAGTACGAACAAATGAGCAAGGCCAAGGCCGAATACGACAAGGTGTCGTCCGAAAACAAATCCAAGGCGCAGCGGTTCTTTGCCGAGAACAAGGGCAAGAAGGGCGTCGTGGCGCTGCCGAGCGGCGTGCAGTACGTGGTCATCGAAGAAGGCTCTGGCAGCAAGCATCCGACCATGCAAAGCGAGGTGACGGTGAATTTCCGTCTGTCCCTGCTCAACGGTCAGGAACTCGATTCTTCGTTCGCGCGCGGCGAGCCGTTCAAGTTCAAGGTGGCCGAAGTGCTCAAGGGCTGGCAGGAAGTGCTGCCGCTGATGAAGGTCGGCGATTATTGGCGCGTCTATGTGCCGTCCGATCTCGCCTACGGCGAGCGCGGCGATGGCCGTCGCATCGGCCCGGACGAAGCGCTCGTGTTCGAGCTCAAGCTGATGGATACCAAGCCGTAAGCTTTTGCGACAACGCAGCACAAGTCGACCGACAACGCCGCACCTGTTGCGGCGTTGTCGTTTCGGAATTGCCATACGCGCGTTCGCCCACTCCGACGACCATGTTTTCCGCAAACGCCATGCCGCCCCCCAAGCCCGTGATGACGCCATGCATCGGCGTGTGCGAACTCGATGCGGGCGGGTTGTGTCGCGGCTGCCACCGTACGATCGAGGAAATCGCGCGCTGGAGTTCGCTGGATGACAGCGAGCGCACGCACCTGATGGTAGACGTATTGCCACGACGCGCCGAGGCGGCGCGATGATGGGGGCGATGTCTGCCCGCAGCTTGCGCGAGCGCGTGTTGCGCAGCGTCAGCCCGTTGAGCGAGATACCTCTCGCCGAAGGCTGGAATCACGACGAAATGTGTGAGCTGATCGGTGCCGGCCCGAGACGACCGGCAGCGGTATTGCTTGCACTCGTCGATCGCGGCATGGAATTGAATGTGCTGCTGACGCGGCGGACGGAGGATCTTGCCCAGCATGCCGGACAGGTCAGTTTCCCCGGCGGGGGTATCGATGCGGATGACGTCGATGCCGTCGCCGCCGCGCTGCGGGAAACGCATGAAGAAATCGGCGTCGAGCGTGGCCTGATCGAACCGTTTGGCTATCTGGATACGTTCGAGACGATTTCCAGTTATCGCATTGTGCCCGTCGTCGCCTGGCTCGATGCGTCGTATCGGGCCGTGCCGAATCCGCGTGAGGTGGCGGAGGTGTTCGAAGTGCCGTTGGCGCATTTTGTCGATCCGGCAAACCGGCATTCCCGGAGCTTGAGCTTCCGTGGCCGCGAACGCGATATCCACGAATTTTTTTATGCCGGCCAACGTATCTGGGGAGCGACGGCCGCGATGTTGTTGAACTTCGTGCAACGAATGGAGACCCTGCCGCCATGAATGCTTCGCCATTGACTTCCGTTGCCGAGTTGAGCGCAATTCTGGGCGACGAGAACCTGTTGATCGTCGATTGCCGCTTCGATTTGGCCGCGCCACCCAAAGGCACGCGCGATCCCGGGCGCGGCGCACGCGAGTACGCCGAGGCCCATATCCCGGGCGCGGTCTACGCCGACCTCGATCGCGATCTTTCTGATCTGTCCAAGCTCGGTCTTGGGCGTCACCCGCTACCCAATGCGACGGCCTTTTCCACCGTGCTGGCGCGTTGGGGATGGACGCCATCGACGCATGTCGTCGTCTATGACGATGCCGGTGGCGCGCTCGCCGCCGCGCGTTTGTGGTGGATGTTGCGCCTTGTCGGCGCGCGCGACGTTGCGCTGCTCGATGGTGGCTGGGGGGCGTGGAAAAAGGCCGGATTGCCTGTCGAAACGGCTTGTGTGCCGCGCGCTGCGACCTCCGTTTCAGTCGACTTCGATGCGAGTGAAATCGTATACACGGACGAGTTGCGTGCGTTACGCGAGCGCGAACGCGTGCTGGTGCTCGACGCGCGCGCCGCTGCGCGCTTCCGCGGCGAGATCGAGCCGATCGATCCGGTCGCCGGACACATTCCGGGCGCACGCAACCGACCGCTCAACGAAAATCTCGGCATGGATGGGCGTTTCAAGCCCGCCGCAGAATTGCGTACGGAACTGCTTGCCGTGATCGGCGCGCCGGCGCCGGATGCCGTGGTTCACAGCTGCGGTTCGGGCGTCAGCGCCTGCCAAAATTTGCTTGCATTCGAGATCGCAGGCTTGCACGGCTCGCGCGTCTATGCGCCTTCGTGGAGCGGCTGGATCGCCGACCCGATCAATCCGGTCGAGCGCGGCAGCTAGCGCCACTTCCGCGCGTCACTTGCCTTTCAGCTTCGCCAGCACGGCCCTGAGCGTTGTGCGCGATTCGTCGCCGAACCAGTCGCGCACGAAGGCGTCGATGTCGTCGTGTCGAGCGGCATCGAGCGCAGCGACGAGGTCGGCGCGGGCGATATTGCGGGTCCGACTCATCGCCTGCGGTGGCAGCACCAGCAGCGAACGCAGCCAGGCGAGTGCGCGTGGGACGACATTGTCCACATCGCTCAGTTCGTCGACCAAACCGATGCGCAGCGCTTCATCGGGTTCGACCATGGTGCCGGCCACCATCAAGCGCTCGGCGCGATGGGCGCCAACGAGGCGACGCAGTCCGATTTGAATTTCCACCGGTACGGACAAGCCGACCTGGGTTTCGTTGAGGCCGATGCGGAAGGGTTTGTCGGCATCGATGCTGCGCGCCATGACGCGATAGTCGCAGAACACGGCGAGCACGGCGCCGCCCGCCGGCGCGTGACCGGCAATCGCGGCGGCGATGGGCACGGGCGAGGCGGCGATCGCGCGGCACAGCGTGGAGTATTCGCGCCAAAGTTCGCCCATGCGTCCGACCGCGTCGAGTTCGAGCACGGCGGCGACATCGAGGCCGGCACTGAACATGCCCGGGCGGCCCGACAACACGATGCCGCGCACACCGTTGTTTGGCGCGGCGAGAATCGCCTCGCGCAAGGTGCGGCTCAGGTGGTGATCGAAGGCGTTGACGGGCGGCCGCGCCAGGCGCAATTCGAGAATGTCGTCGTGACGAATGTGTTCGAGCATGGTTATCCTGTTTTGAATTTGTGCATCTTTATACAAACAAACTTCCGGGCGCGAACGCACCTGCCGTCATTTGTAGGATTCCGTCCACTGATACTGCACCGTGTACGTCGCCTTGGCCTCGCCATTGGCGGGCACGTCGAGTTTGAATTCGACGGTATCGGCATTTTTCTTCTCGAATTTGGCCGAGGACTGGGTGATGTTCCATTGCGTCCAGCGGTACAGATGTTCGCGCACGACGACGCTCTTCGCGCCACCGCTTGCATTGACGATGCGCAGGGCGAACGTCTCGCTCAGGTTGTGCTGGTTTTTGTCGACCGAAAAATCGGTCTGCCGTCGCTCGCCACGCAAGTCGAAGGCGTCGCCGATTTGCAATGCGATCGGCTCGTTCTTCGGCGTGTGCGCGACTTGATCTTCGCCGACGAATTCCGGGTTACCCTCGTTCGCGGCGTTGGTGGCCGACGTTTGCAGCAGGCGAACCCGTCCGCCCGGCAAGGCGCGGTCGATGCGGAAGGCGAGTGCTGCACGTATCGCCTGCGTATCGCTTGCACCATAGGCGCGATCGGTGATCGGGGCCATGCCGGGGTTGGCGCGCATGGGCGTCGTCTCGAACAGATATTGGCGCTGGCAGGCAACCGGTTGCTCGGGAAACAGGGCTACCCGTTGCAAGCTGTTGTCGACGATGTCCAGCGGCATGTCGATGGCGTATTCATGATAGTCGCCGAGCGTACCGTTCTCTTCGGCGGTGGGAGCGCGTTCCGCCTGTGCGGCCATGACCATCGTTTTTGAGCGTGCGATTGAGCGATTGGCGTGGTTTGGCGAACCCGCGATCAGTTTGATCTGTGCGTCGCGATAGGTCGCCCCACTGCGATTGGCGATCAACGCCCAGCCGGACAGCGTCAGTTTGCATTCGCTGCCCGCACCGATCCAGCCGGTGTACTCCGCACGCCAAGCGAGCCCTTGGGTCGGATAGACGAGTTCGATCGTGCGCATGCCGGCTTGTTTGGCGGCGACATCCAGGCGCAACGTCGGCGACGCAGACAGCCCCTTGGGCAAGTCAGGAAAGGTGACGCGGCCATAGTCGGTCACCGTGGTTACGCGACCGTCTACCAGTTGTACCGTGAGGCCGCCGCTGTTCGAGAGCAGAATGCCGACGATGGGAGCGGTGGTCGGATTGTTGCTGCTGCCGACGATTTCGACCGGGTGACCGATCTGATGCTGCACGAGGGTGTCGAACGACAGCGTCGAATCGTCGAAACGCTGGCCGATGATGGCCGCCTCGCCCGGCTCGACCAGGCGTGCGCTCAGCGCGGAAGGATCGAGATAGCGCGCGACCTCGCGCACGTCGATGGCATTATTGCCCGCCACGAGATTGAAAGCGCGGCGGTCGCGCACCATGGCGTAGCCGCCGACCGGGTTCGCACCGGCATCGGCAGCGGTGTCGAACAAGCCATCGCCATTGTTCGCTTGCGCGCTGTAGATCGACAGTGCGTAACGCGGCGGGGTTGACGTCTGTGCCTGCACGTTCGTGCACAAAACGGTGAGAAGGAAGGTTGCGTAGGTTGTGCGGCGCATGGTCGCGATCCGTGCAAGACAGGTTGTGCGCATTATCATATCGGGAAATTCCAGCGGAGATATTTCCATGTGGCGCGCGACGTTGCTGTTTTTCCTCGCATTCACGTTTGGGCCAGTCGCGTTTGCGGCAGGGCGCCTGCAGGTCGTCGACGGGTGGATTCGCAGCGCGCCGCCCGGCGCAATGATGCTGGCAGGCTATGCCACGTTGCGAAATGTCGGCGATGCGCCCTTGACCATCAACGGCGCGCGGAGCGATGCCTTTGGCGAGGTGTCGCTGCACGAAACCATGGAAGTCGATGGCGTTGCGCACATGCAGGCGCTTGGCCGGATCGATATCGCGCCCGGTGCGAGCGTGCGCTTCGCGCCGGGCGGAAAGCATTTGATGCTGATGCGGCCCAGGGGTGAACTCAAGCTTGGCGATGGCGTAAAGATTCGCTTCTCGATGTCATCCGGCGCCATTGCCGATGCCGACTTCGTCGTCCGCGAAAACTGAACTCGACGGCATGAATCGACGCCCGGGCATTCCGGGCGTTTTCGCTCACGCGCAGGCCGTGCGAATGCCTTCCGGCAGGGCGGTGGGTTTGCCGTTGGCGGGGTTGATCCAGACCATGACGACGTTGCCGTCGAGATAGAGAATCGAAGGATCGCTCGCGTCGACGATGCGATGGCCGATCGTCAGCGAACTGTTTCCCAGCCGCACGCAGAACAACTGCACGAGGATATCCGCAGGCCATTGCAGCGGGCGCCGATAATTGGCGTGAATGGCGGCCATGAGCGGCGAGGCATCGTCGGCGCGATCCCAATTCGGGATGTGTTCGGCGAACCAGCGCACGCGTGCCTCTTCGAGGTAGCGCAAGTACATCGTGTTGTTGACGTGATCGAGCGCGTCATGGTCGCCCCAGCGCAACGGCATGCGCAGCTCGAACACCAATGGCCCATCCGCCGTTGCCGATGCGTTCATGCGACCTTCCTTTTCTTGCGGTAGGACGTTGCGCCGAGCACGCGCGCGAGGAAGCGGCCCGTATGCGAGGCGGCGCAGGCGGCGATATCCTCGGGCGTGCCGGTGGCGATGATCTGACCGCCGCGATGGCCGCCCTCGGGGCCGAGGTCGATCACCCAGTCGGCGGTCTTGATCACGTCGAGGTTGTGCTCGATCACGACCACGGTGTTGCCGTCGTCGCGCAGGCGGTGCAGCACCTTGAGCAACTGCTCGATGTCGTGGAAGTGCAGGCCCGTGGTCGGCTCGTCGAGGATGTACAGCGTGCGCCCGGTGTCGCGCTTGGACAGTTCGCGCGACAGCTTGACGCGCTGCGCTTCGCCGCCCGACAGCGTGGTCGCGCTCTGGCCGAGCTTGATATAGCTCAAGCCCACGTCCATCAGCGTTTCCAGCTTGCGCGCGAGCGCCGGCACCGGCTCGAATAATTTCAGCGCATCCTCGACGGTCATGTCGAGCACGTCGGAAATCGTGTGGCCCTTGTAGTGGATCTCGAGCGTCTCGCGGTTGTAGCGCTTGCCGTGGCAGACGTCGCAGGGCACGTAGACGTCAGGCAGGAAGTGCATCTCGACCTTGATCATGCCGTCGCCTTCGCAGGCTTCGCAGCGGCCGCCCTTGACGTTGAACGAAAAACGCCCCGGCTGGTAGCCGCGCGCGCGCGCCTCGGGCACCTGCGCGTAGAGTTCGCGCAGCGGCGTGAACAGGCCGGTGTAGGTGGCCGGATTCGAGCGCGGCGTGCGCCCGATCGGCGACTGGTCGATGTCGACGACCTTGTCGAACAGCTCCAGCCCTTCGACCTTCTCGAATGGCGCCGGCTTTTCGTTGGCGCCGTTGAGTTCGGCCGCGGTGTGGCGGAACAACGTGTCGTTGATCAGGGTCGACTTGCCCGAACCCGACACGCCGGTCACGCAGACGAACAAGCCGGCCGGAATTTCCAGGTCGACGTTCTTGAGGTTGTTACCCGAAGCGCCCTTGATGCGCAGCACGACCTGCGGATCGAACGCATGACGCTGCTTCGGCACCGCAATGCCGCGTTTGCCGGAGAGATACTGCCCGGTCAGCGAGCGCTTGGCGTCGAGCACGTCCTTGAGTTTGCCTTGCGCGACCACTTCGCCGCCGTGCACGCCGGCGCCGGGGCCAATGTCGACGACGTGATCGGCGAGGCGAATTGCGTCCTCGTCGTGCTCGACCACAATGACTGTATTGCCCAGATCGCGCAGGCGCGTCAGCGTGCCGAGCAGGCGCTCGTTGTCGCGCTGGTGCAGACCGATGGACGGCTCGTCCAGCACGTACATCACACCGACCAGGCCGGCGCCGATTTGGGAGGCGAGGCGGATGCGCTGCGCTTCGCCGCCGGAAAGCGAATCGGCCTGACGGTCGAGGGTGAGGTAATCGAGGCCCACGTCGACGAGGAATTTCAGCCGCTCGCGGATTTCCTTGACGATCTTGGCCGCGATCTCGCCGCGCCAGCCGCTCAATTTGAGCGAGTCGAAAAACGCCTGCGAGCGGTCGATCGGCAGCGCGGTCAGCGCCGGCAGGTTGCTGTCGCCGATGAAGACGTTGCGCGCGCTGCGGTTGAGGCGCTGGCCGTGACAGTCGGGGCAGGGGCGTTCGCTGATGAACTTGGCCAGTTCCTCGCGCACGGCCGGCGATTCGGTTTCCTTGTAGCGCCGTTCGAGGTTCGGCACGATGCCTTCGAATTTGTGCTTGCGCGTCACCGCGCCGCCGCTTTCGGTGAGATAACGAAATGTGATCTGCTCATCGCCCGAACCGAACAGCACGGCCTTGCGAATGGTTTCATCCAGCGACTCCCAAGCGGTATCGATGTCGAAACCGTAGTGCTTGGCCAGCGACAGGATCATCTGGAAGTAATACATGTTGCGCCGGTCCCAGCCGCGCACGGCACCGGCAGCAAGCGACAAATTCGGATGCACCACCACGCGCGCCGGGTCGAACACCTGAGTCACGCCGAGGCCGTCGCAGGCGGGACACGCGCCGACCGGCGAATTGAACGAGAACAGGCGCGGCTCGAGCTCGGGCAGCGAGTAGTCGCAGACCGGGCAGGAGTAGCGCGAGGAGAAGATCGTCGGACTGCCCTTGTCATCGTCGAGGTCGACCACGAGCACGATGCCGTCGCCGAGGCGCAGCGCGGTCTCGAACGATTCGGCCAGGCGCTGCTTGATCTCCTCGCTCGGGCGGAAGCGGTCGATCACCGCTTCGATGGTGTGCTTTTGGCGCAGCGCGAGCGCCGGCACCGCGTCGAGCTCGTGCAGCACGCCGTCGACGCGCGCACGCACGAAACCCTGCGCGCGCAATTGCTCGAACACCTGCAAGTGCTCGCCCTTGCGCTCGCGCACGATCGGCGCGAGCAGCATGTAACGGCGCTCGGCATTCATCGCCAGGGTCGCGTCGACCATCTGGCTGACGGTCTGTGCTTCGAGCGGAATGCCGTGGTCGGGGCAGCGCGGCGTGCCGACGCGCGCGAACAGCAGGCGCAGGTAGTCGTAGATCTCGGTGATCGTGCCGACGGTCGAGCGCGGATTGTGCGAGGTCGATTTCTGCTCGATCGAAATCGCCGGCGACAGCCCTTCGATATGGTCGACGTCGGGTTTTTCCATCACCGACAGAAACTGGCGCGCGTACGCCGACAGCGATTCGACGTAACGGCGCTGGCCTTCGGCGTAGATCGTGTCGAAGGCGAGCGAGGACTTGCCCGAACCGGACAGGCCCGTAATCACGATCAGGCTGTCGCGCGGGAGGTCGAGATCGATGTTTTTGAGGTTGTGCGTGCGTGCGCCGCGGATGCGGATCGTGTCCATGATGGCCGGGGGTTGCAGGGCGACTGCGTACTATAACGTGTCGGTCAAGTGCGGGCGCGGCTTTGCTGACAGACGATGTCGGCTGGGGTGTGCGGGCATTGCGGACGGGGCCAATCGGCGCTACCGTGGCGCCGCGGTTGCGCATCCATTCATTTTCCGGGGAAAAGACATGGTCATCAAACGCATCAACGTTCTCAAGCTCGCGATTTTCCAGGGCGCCATGATGGCGGCGTTCGGCTTGCTCGCCGGGTTGTTCTTTCTCGTGTTCGGTTCAATGCTCTCCCGCATGGGCGATGGCATGGGCGCCGCCGGTATGCTCGGAGGTATCGGGGCTCTTATTTTCTTTCCGATCCTGTACGGCATTTTTGGCTTCATCGCCGGTGCGGTCGGTGCGTTCATCTACAACCTGGTGGCTGGCGTCGTGGGTGGCATCGAAATCGACGTCGAGTAGGCAAACCGGTCGTTGCCTCCCGCCGGTTGACGATAATCCTCTGAAAACGCTAGAATTGGCGGCTGTTTTACGGCAGTTGTCAAAATAACTACAGAGGAATGCCCTATGTACGCAGTCATCGTTACCGGCGGTAAGCAATACCGCGTCACCCAGGGGGAAACCCTGCGGGTTGAGAAACTCGAAGCCGAGGTCGGCGCCGCGGTCAATTTCGACCAGGTTCTGCTCGTCGGTTCGGGCGAAGGCGTCAAGGTCGGCGCGCCGACCGTCAGCGGTGCGTCGGTCGCGGCCAAGGTCGTCGAGCACGGCCGTCTGGACAAGGTTCGCATCATCAAGTTTCGCCGCCGCAAGCACCACATGAAGCAAATGGGTCACCGGCAGCACTACACCGAAGTCGAAATCACCGGCATCACGGGTTAAGAGGAGCATCAGTCATGGCACATAAAAAGGCAGGCGGCAGTACCCGCAACGGTCGCGACTCGAACCCGAAGTACCTCGGCGTGAAGATCTACGGCGGCCAGGCCGTCGAGGCCGGCAACATCATCGTGCGCCAGCGCGGCACCCAGTTCCACCCGGGCGCGGGCGTCGGCATCGGCCGCGATCACACCCTGTTCGCGCTGGTCGACGGCAAGGTCGATTTCGCGGTCAAGGGCGCCAAGAGCCGTCGCACGGTCAGCGTCGTCGCGGGCTGAGTCTCGCGCGCCAGCAAATCGACAGGGCCCCGCCTCGTGCGGGGCTTTGTTTTTGTGCATTTTCTTTTGCTCGTCATTCCCGCGAAGGTGGGACTGCGAAGGCGGGATGCCGAAGCGAACATTCGCGTAGCGAATGGCCCGTAGGGCAAACTTTGGATGCAGTTTGTAATCCGGTTCTCGATCTTGCCTGTGCCGAAAAGGATTCACGCTATCGCGGGAATGACGACACTGTGTAAGCTTTTGCGATTCCCTCATCCTGGCGCCACCCATGAAATTCGTCGACGAAGCCGAAATCACCGTTCACGCCGGCAATGGCGGCAGTGGCTGTGTGAGTTTTCGGCGTGAGAAATTCATTCCATTCGGTGGGCCCGATGGCGGCAACGGCGGTGAGGGCGGCAGCGTGTTTCTTGTCGCTGATGAAGGGCTGAATACCTTGGTCGACTTCCGTCACGACCGTATTTTTCGCGCTCAGCGCGGCGAGAACGGCATGAGCCGACAGATGGCCGGCAAAGCCGGCGACGACAAGATCATCCGCGTGCCGGTCGGCACGGCGGTGATCAACGTCGATACCGACGAGACGATCGGCGACCTGACCCACCACGGGCAGGCCATCAAGGTAGCTCAGGGCGGTCGCGGCGGCGCCGGCAACGTCAATTTCAAGAGTTCGACCAACCGCGCGCCGCGCAAGGCCACGCCGGGCATCGAAGGCGAGACGCGCGCGCTGCGTTTGGAGTTGAAGGTACTCGCCGACGTCGGTTTGCTCGGATTTCCGAACGCGGGCAAGTCGACTTTCATTCGCGCCGTATCGGCCGCGACGCCACGTGTGGCCGACTATCCGTTCACCACCTTGCAGCCACATCTGGGCGTGGTACGCATCGGTACGGATCAGAGTTTCGTCATTGCCGATATTCCGGGATTGATCGAAGGTGCCGCCGACGGTGCGGGCCTGGGCATCCAGTTTCTGAAACATGTTTCGCGCACACGTCTGCTGTTGCACGTCGTCGATATCGCGCCGATGGTCGAGGAGATCGATCCGGTCGAGCAGGTGCGGGCGATCGAGGCGGAGCTTGAGAAGTACGACGCAGAGTTGCTCGAACGCCCGCGCTGGCTGGTGTTCAACAAGGCCGACCTTCTGCCCGAGGACGAACGGCAAAAGCTTGCCAAGGCGCTGGTGAAGAAACTCAAGTGGAAGCAGCCGTGGTTTCTCGTCTCGGCGATCGCGCGTGAGGGCACCTGGGAGGTGGCGTTGAAGATTCAGGACTTCTTCGACCGCATCAAAGCCGAGGCAGCGGAGGAGTCGCGGAGCGAGGACGCGTGATGCAAGTCCGGCGCGCAATGGCACGAAAGCGCTCTCTACTGCGCGCTTTTGGCGAGCGGGAGGGGGGAAAGAAAAAGCCGGCTTGCGCCGGCTTTTCTGACGATCCGCGGGTCGGCTTATGCCAACGCTTTGATATGCGCGGAGAGACGGCTCTTGTGGCGCGCCGCCTTGTTCTTGTGGATCAAACCACGGCTCGACTCGCGATCGAGAATCGGCTCGGCGGTCTTGTAGGCGGCTTCGGCGGCGGCCTTGTCTTTCGCGGCGATCGCGTTGACGACCTTCTTCACTGCGGTGCGCAGCGCGGAACGCGCGCTGGAATTGCGGGCGTTGCGCTTGACAGCCTGACGCGCACGCTTCTTCGCGGATTTGATATTGGCCAAAGGATGACTCCAGAAAAAAGAATGAAAATCGGGGACGGAAAAAGGGCAGGAATTGTAAGTTCTACGGGGCGTTGCGTCAACTTGAATGTGGGACACGGCGCGCCATGAAAACGCCTAGCCTGCTGCGTTCGATGTTCTCGTTTAGCGCGATGACCTTCATTTCGCGCATTCTCGGTCTCGTGCGTGACCAATCGATCAGCGCGACGTTCGGCGTGAACTGGATGACCGATGCGTTCTGGGTCGCCTTCCGCATCCCGAACTTCATGCGCCGGCTGTTCGCCGAGGGTTCGTTTTCGACGGCCTTCGTGCCGGTGTTCACCGAGATCAAGGAAACGCGCTCGCATGCCGAACTGAAGACGCTGGTGGCGAAGACCAGCGGCACGCTCGGCGGCGTGCTGCTCATCGTCACCGCACTCGGCGTGCTGGGCTCGGACCAGGTCGCCGCGCTGTTTTCGTTCGGCGCGCTCGACACGCCGGAAAAATCGCGGCTGACCTCGGAGCTGCTGCGCATCACGTTTCCGTTCCTGTTTTTCGTCTCGCTGACCGCGCTCGCGGGCGGCGCGCTCAACAGCTTCCATCGTTTCGCCTTGCCCGCGTTGACGCCGGTCATCCTCAACCTGTGCATGATCGCCGGCGCGCTGTGGTGGAGCCGCTATTTCCGGATGCCGATCGAGGCGCTGGCCTGGTCGATTTTCTTCGCCGGCATCTTGCAGTTGCTGTTTCAGTTTCCGGCGTTGCGTCAGCTCGATCTGTTGACTTTGCCAAGCTGGGGTTGGTCGCAGCCCGAGGTGCGCCGGATCATGCGCCTGATGATCCCGACCCTGTTCGGCTCGTCGGTCGCGCAGGTCAACCTGTTGCTCGATACGGTGATCGCCTCGCTGCTGATCACTGGCTCGCAAACCTGGCTGCAAACGGGCGACCGCCTGCTCGAACTGCCGCTCGGCATCTTCGGCGTCGCGCTCGGCACGGTGATCCTGCCGAGCCTGTCGCGCCATCACGTCAACACCGACCACGCCGGCTTTTCGCGCGCGCTCGACTGGGGCCTGCGCACGACGCTGCTGATCGCGGTTCCGGCGATGCTCGGCCTGGTGCTGCTCGGCAAGCCGATCGTCGCCACGTTGTTCCAGCATGGGAAATTCACCGCGGACGATGCGCACATGGTGAGCTTGAGCTTGTCCGCGCTGAGCTTCGGCCTGCCCGCCTTCGCCCTGGTCAAGGTGCTCGTGCCGGCGTTCTACGCGAGGCAGGACACGAAAACCCCGGTGCGCGCCGGCATCGCCGCGATGGTCGCCAACATGGCGCTCAACCTGCTTCTGGTCGGCGCGCTGTACCTGCTCTGGCGCGGCACGCAGACGCCCGGCGAGGGAATGCTCGCGCGCATCGCCCAGGTGCGCGGGCTGCACATGGCCGTCGCCATGGCGAGCAGCCTCGCGAGCTATTTGAACCTGCTGCTGCTCTGGCGCGCGCTGCGCCGCGAAGCGATCTACGTCCGCGAACCCGGCTGGGGCAGGCATCTGCTGCGGCTGGGCATCGCCTGTGCGCTGATGGTCGCGGTCCTCCTCACCGGGCTGTGGATCTGGCCGGATTGGACGTCGGCGGATACGCTTCAGCG
>JAFEFR010000167.1 GCA_018240485.1 Pseudomonadota bacterium | reverse complement strand
GAACCCTATCGCATCGAATTGTTCGATCGCGAGATCGAAACGATCCGCACCTTCGATCCGGAGACGCAGCGCTCGGCGCACAAGGTCGATACCATCAATCTGCTTCCCGCACGCGAATTTCCGCTGACCGAGGCCTCGGTGAAAGCGTTCCGCAACACCCTGCGCGAGCGCTTCCCGATCGACCCGCGCCGCTGCCCGATCTATCAGGACATCAAGGAAGGCGCGACGCCGGCTGGCATCGAGTACTACCTGCCGCTGTTCTTCGAGCGCACCGAGACGCTGTTCGACTATCTGGATTCCGCATCGGTATTCGTGCTCGCCGAAAACGCGCTCGACGCCGCCGATGCGTTCTGGCGGCAGGCGCTCGAACGCCATGACAGCCGCGCCCACGACATCGAACGGCCGATCCTGCCGGTGGCCGAGCTGTATCTACCGCCGCAGGACCTGCGCGAGCGGCTCAATCGCACGCTGCGCGTGGAAATTGTGGAAAAGGGAACAAATCCACATGCCGTCGATCTCGGCACCCAGCCTGCACCGAACTTGCCGCTCAACCAACGCGGCGAGGAACCGGCGCAGGAACTGAAACGCTTTCTCGATGCGTATCCGGGCCGCGTGTTGATCGCGGCCGATTCGCCGGGACGGCGCGAGGCGCTGGTCGAGCAGCTTGCGCCGATGGGATTGCGGCCAGACGTTGTCGCAAGCTGGAGCGACTTCGCCTTTGCTCGTCATTCCCGCCTTCGCGGGAATGATCACGTAGAGGAGCTTCCGCGCTTCGCCATCACCGTCGCCCAGCTCGACGACGGTTTCGCGCTGAGCGAACCCGCGCTGACCGTCCTCACCGACCGTCAGCTCTACGGCGAACGCGCGCGCGCGACGCGCCGGCGCAAGCACGCGATACGCGAGCCCGAGGCGATCCTGCGCGATCTTTCGGAACTGACGATAGGCGCGCCGATCGTGCATGCCGACCACGGCGTCGGCCGCTATCAGGGTCTGCTCAAACTCGACGTCGGCGGTGGCGGCGGCGAGTTCCTCAGCATCGAGTACGCCAAGGGCGACAAACTCTACGTGCCGGTCGCGCAGTTGCATCTGGTGTCGCGCTACTCGGGTGCCGCGCCCGAACTTGCGCCGCTGCACGCGCTCGGCGGCGAAGCCTGGGAGAAGGCCAGGCGCAAGGCCGCGCAGAAGGTGCGCGACGTCGCCGCCGAGCTGCTCGCGCTGTACGCGCAACGCGAGGCGCGCGGCGGCACCGCGTTCGCCTACGACCGCAATCTCTACGAGCAATTCGCCGCCGCGTTCCCGTTCGAGGAAACCCCGGACCAGTTGCGCGCGATCGAAGCGGTGATCGCCGACCTCGCCTCGGCGAAGTCGATGGACCGCGTCGTCTGCGGCGACGTCGGCTTCGGCAAAACCGAGGTCGCGCTGCGCGCCGCTTTCGTCGCCGCCACCGCGGGCAAGCAAGTCGCACTGCTTGCACCGACCACCCTTCTCGCCCAGCAGCACTTCCAAAATTTCCGCGACCGCTACGCCGACTGGCCGGTGCGCGTCGAGGTGATCTCGCGCTTCAAGTCGAAAACCGAAGTGACCGAGGCGCTGAAGAAACTCGAAGGCGGCCAGATCGACGTGATGATCGGCACGCATCGCCTTTTGCAACCGGACATCAAGTTCAAGGATCTCGGCCTCGTCATCGTCGACGAAGAACAGCGCTTCGGCGTGCGCCAGAAGGAGGCCCTGAAGAAGCTGCGCGCCGAAGTCGACCTGCTCACCCTGACCGCGACGCCCATCCCACGTACGCTGAACATGTCGATGAGCGGCCTGCGCGATCTGTCGATCATCGCCACGCCGCCGTCGCACAAACTGGCGGTGAAAACTTTCGTCGCGCCCTGGGACACCGCAACGATCAAGGAAGCGTTTCAGCGTGAGCTGGCGCGCGGCGGCCAAGTATACTTTTTACACAATGAGGTGGAAACGATCGAGAAAACCGCGCGCGAACTCGGCGAGCTGATCCCCGAAGCGCGCCTGCGCATCGCCCATGGCCAGATGCCCGAGCGCGAGCTCGAGCAGGTGATGCTCGATTTCTACCGTCAGCGCTTCAACGTGCTGGTCTGCACGACGATCATCGAGTCGGGCATCGACGTGCCGAGCGCGAACACGATCCTGATCAACCGCGCCGATCGTTTTGGCCTGTCGCAGTTGCACCAATTGCGCGGGCGCGTCGGCCGCTCGCACCATCGCGCCTATGCCTATCTGATCGTGCCGGACAGGCGCAGCATCACCGCCGACGCGGAGAAGCGCCTCGAAGCGATCGCCTCGCTCGAAGAACTTGGCGCGGGATTCACGCTGGCCACGCACGATCTGGAAATCCGCGGCGCGGGCGAGCTGCTCGGCGAAGAGCAATCCGGCCAGATCGAGGCGGTCGGTTTTTCGCTCTACTCCGAACTGCTCGAACGCGCAGTGCGTGCGCTCAAGTCGGGCAAGGTGCCGGACTTCGATCTGGTCAACGAGCACGACGCCGAAATCGAACTGCACATCCCCGCGCTGATCCCGGACGACTACCTGGCCGATGTGCATGCGCGCCTCACGCTGTACAAGCGCATCGCCAGCGCACGCGACGCGCACGCGCTGCGCGAGCTGCAAATCGAGATGATCGACCGCTTCGGCTTGTTGCCCGACCCGGCGAAGCACCTGTTCGTCGGCGCCGCGCTGAAACTTGCGGCAACATCGATGGGAATCAAAAAACTCGAACTCGGCGAGCGCGGCGGTCGTGTGCTGTTCAAACCGCAACCGAACATCGAGCCGATGCGCGTGATCGGCTTGATCCAGAAGCAACCGAAAACCTATGCGCTCGATGGCCAGGACAAGCTCAAAATCCGCATGGAACTGCCAGGTGCCGCCGAGCGCATCGGTGCAGCGCAACACCTGTTGACGGTACTCGGCGGCCGCCTCGTCGAGTGAGGCAATCGCCGCATGCTAGCGACGTGGCTTGACCCATCATGCCGCGATCGAGCCAATCGCCGCGTTCACCTCAGACGAACGTGTAAGCGCACACCTTGTTGCCGCTTGGATCGCGCACATAGGCGGCATAGGCCCCCGGCAAGTGCGTGCGCGTGCCGGGCGCGCCTTCGCAGGTGCCGCCGTGGGCAAGGCCTGCGGCATGGAACGCATCGACCTCGGCTGGATTGGCCGCGGCGAAACCCACGGTCACGCCATTGCTCGTGGGGGCCTGACCGTTGCCGGGCTTGCCGATGATGAACGCCGGCTTGTCGCGCCCGTACAGAGTGCAAGTGGCGCCGAACGGGCCGAGGTTCTTGATTCCAAGCGCACCCAAGGCCGCATCGTAGAACGCCGCGGATTTGCCCAGATCGGCCGCACCAAGGAAGACATGCGAGAACACGTCGTTACCGGAAATCACGGGGTTTGTCATAACCATTCCTTCTGTTGGGGGAAATCTCGGAACAACTTCACCATCGTCATGCAGACGCCCACCTGCAGCGCCCATCGAGAAACCGCACCACCTGTCTTCTGCGCCCGCACACCATCGCATCCGCGATCATGTGCGAGCAACGATGGCGACGCTCAATACCTGATTACCGAGCGAATCACCTTGCCCTCGTGCATCAAATCGAAGGCATGATTGATCTGCTCCAACGGCAGCGTTTCAGTGACGAACTCATCGACCTTCAATTCGCCGGCCAGATACCGCTCGACATAGCCGGGCAGCTGCGAGCGCCCCTTGACGCCGCCGAATGCCGAGCCGCGCCAGACTCGACCGGTGACGAGTTGGAATGGGCGCGTGGAGATCTCCTGCCCGGCGCCAGCCACGCCGATGATGATCGATTCGCCCCAGCCCTTGTGGCAGCACTCCAGCGCAGAACGCATGACGTTGACATTGCCGATGCATTCGAACGAGAAGTCGACACCGCCATCGGTGAGATCAACGAGCACCTGCTGAATCGGTCGGTCGTAGTCTTTCGGATTGACGAAGTCGGTCGCCCCCATCGCCTTCGCCATCGCCCACTTCGACGGATTTACGTCAACTGCGATGATGCGCGCCGCCTTGGCCATCACCGCCCCTTGCACGACGGCGAGGCCGATGCCACCGAGGCCGAACACCGCGACCGTTGCGCCCGGCCACACCTTGGCCGTGTTGAGCACCGCGCCGACGCCCGTGGTGATGCCGCAGCCGAGCAGGCACACCTTGTCGAGCGGCGCCTTGGGATTGATTTTTGCCAACGAAATTTCCGGCAACACGGTGTACTCGGAAAACGTGCTGGTGCCCATGTAGTGCAGCACCGGCTTGCCTTGATACGAGAACCGCGAAGTGCCGTCCGGCATCAATCCCTTGCCCTGCGTCGCACGAATTTTCTGGCACAAATTCGTGCGTCCGGACAGGCAGAATTTGCACTCGCCGCACTCGGGCGTGTACAGCGGAATAACATGGTCGCCCGGCTTGACGCTGGTCACGCCGGCCCCGACTTCCTCGACGATGCCGCCGCCTTCGTGGCCGAGAATGGCCGGGAAAACGCCTTCGGGATCGGCGCCGGACAACGTGTAGGCATCGGTATGACAAACCCCGGTGGCGACGATACGCACGAGCACTTCGCCCGCTCTGGGCCCCTGCAAGTCGACATCGACGATTTCAAGCGGTTTGCCGGCCTCGAAGGCAACGGCGGCGCGCGTTTTCATGCGGAATTCTCCCTTTTTATACTTTGTCGATCGATGAAGCGATTTTCCCCAGGCTTACTGCTTGCGTTCGTCGTTTCCGCCGAAACGATCAGGATGGCAAATCAAACGGCCAATGCCGCCGCGTGGTGGCGCAGATGTTCTTCGATGAACGAGGCGATGAAAAAATAATTGTGGTTGTAGCCCGCGTGCCTGCGCAGATTCAGCGCCTGCCCCGACGCCTTGCATGCGGCCTCGAACAGATCGGGGCGCAG
>JAFEFR010000166.1 GCA_018240485.1 Pseudomonadota bacterium | reverse complement strand
GGCGGCAAATACACCGCGATCGAAATGACCGCGGCGGGCGGACTCACCCAGGTGCTGCGCGAGCTGCGCGCGGCGAAGCTGATCGACGACACGCCGACGATGACCGGCAAGACGCTGTTCGAGGAAATCGACGCGGCCCCGGCGGCGCCGGTGGACCAGCGGGTGGTAGTGCCGGTGGCGAAGGCATTCAAGCCGCGCGGCGGCTACTCGATCCTCTACGGCAACCTCGCGCCCGAAGGCTGCGTGCTCAAGCTCGCGGGCAAGGGCCGGCTGAAGTTCTCCGGCCCCGCGCGCGTGTTCGAGAGCGAGGAAGACACGTTCAAGGCCGTGCAGGCCGGCGCGATCCGGGCCGGCGACGTGGTCGTGATCCGCAACGAAGGCCCGGCCGGCGGCCCGGGCATGCGCGAGATGCTCGCTGTGACTGCGGCGCTGGTCGGACGCGGGCTCGGCGACGATGTCGCGCTGATCACCGATGGACGTTTCTCCGGCGCGACGCACGGCTTCATGGTCGGCCATATCGCGCCGGAAGCGGCGAAGGGCGGCGGCATCGGCCTGCTGCGCGATGGCGACACGGTCGTGATCGACGGCGAACGGCGCGTGATCGAGACCGACGCCGACCTCGAAACGCGGCGCAAGGCGTGGGTTGCGCCGGAGCCGAAAGTGAAGCGCGGGATTCTTGCGAAGTATGCGAAAAGCGTTGGTTCCGCTTCGCGCGGGGCCGTGATGGAGATTTAGTGCTTTCCTTCTCCCGCCGGGAGAAGGTGGCGCGCAGCGCCGGATGAGGGAAGAGCGTGGCGATTTTTGCGGTGACATTGCAGGTCGCGATGCCTTTCCCTCATCCGCCCTTCGGGCACCTTCTCCCGGTGGGAGAAGGCAAGAAATGTGTTTTGTTTGCTTTTATCATTGTGGAGAAATAGAAAATGTCTAGCGCTTCCCCCGTGGTAACCACTGCGGAACTCGAAAAATCCAAGATCGCCATCCTCGGCTACGGCAGCCAAGGCCGCTCGCATGCACTGAATCTGCGCGATTCCGGCCTCGACGTGATCGTCGGCCTGCGCGCCGGCGGCGCCACGGCCGCGACGGCCAAGGCCGACGGCTTCACCGTGATCGAACCCGCCGAAGCGGTGAAGCAGGCCGACCTCGTCGCCGTGCTGACCCCGGACATGGTCCAACCCGACCTCTACGTCAACGCGATCGAGAAGAACCTCAAGCCGAACGCGGCGCTGTTGTTCGCGCACGGCTTCAACGTCCACTTCAAGACGATCGCGCCGCGCAAGGACATCGACGTGATCCTCGTCGCGCCCAAGGGCCCGGGCCATCTCGTGCGCACCGAATACGAAATCGGCCGCGGCGTGCCGTGCCTGTACGCGGTCTACCAGGACGTCACCGGCAAGGCAAAAGAGAAGGCGATGGCCTACGCGGCCGGCCTCGGCGGCGCGCGCGCGCTGCTGATCGAAACCGATTTCAAGGAAGAGACCGAAACCGACCTGTTCGGCGAGCAGGCCGTGCTCTGCGGCGGCGCGAGCGAACTCGTGCAGAAGGGCTTCGAGACTTTGGTCGAAGCCGGCTACCGCCCCGAAATCGCCTACTACGAAGTGCTGCACGAACTGAAGCTCATCGTCGACCTGCTCTATCAGGGCGGCATCACCAAGATGCTGACCTTCATCTCCGAGACGGCGCAGTACGGCGACTACGTCAGCGGCCCGCGCATCGTCGATGCGGCGACCAAGGAGCGCATGAAGGCCGTGCTCAAGGACATCCAGGACGGCACCTTCGCGAAGAACTGGACGGCCGAATACAAGGCCGGCCTGCCGAACTACAAGAAGTTCAAGCAGGCCGACCTCGATCATCCGATCGAGAAGATCGGCGCGCAGCTGCGCGAGAAGATGGTGTGGCTGAACCAGCAAAAATGAGGTTATTGCCGACAGCTTCGCTGCAGCAATAACTACCGCCGTTGCAGTCGGCAGCTTGCGCTGCCGCTGAACGCCGGTATGCATGCATCCAGGATTTTCCATGAACGCACAACTCAAAGCGTCAGAAACTTCGAACACGCAGTCTTCGGGCAAGCATCCGCTGGCCGGTAAAAACTTGAGCGGTGCCGACATCGTCGTGCAAGTGCTCGCCGACGAGGGCATCGATGTCGTGTTCGGTTATTCGGGCGGCGCGATTCTGCCGGTCTACGATGCGGTATTTCGCTACAACCACGCACACAAGCGCGCCGACGGCAGCGAACCATTGCCGTTGATCGTGCCGGCCAACGAGCAGGGCGCCGGCTTTATGGCGCAAGGTTACGCAAGAGCGTCGGGCAAGGTCGGCGTGGCGATCGTCACCTCGGGGCCCGGCGCGACCAACACGGTCACACCGGTGCGCGACGCGATGGCCGACTCGATTCCGATCGTGGTGCTCTGCGGCCAGGTGCCGACCGCGGCGATCGGCAGCGACGGATTCCAGGAGGCGCCGATCAGCAACATCATGGCGGCCTGCGCGAAGCATGTGTTTCTCGTCACCGACGCGGCCAAGCTCGAAGCGACGCTACGCAGTGCGTTCGAGATCGCGCGCACGGGTCGACCCGGCCCCGTTGTCGTCGACATTCCAAAAGACATACAGAACGCGGCTCTCATTTTCGACGGCACTTCGCGCCTGCCATTGCCTGGTTATCGTGCGCGCCTCGATGACATCGCGCGGGCAGCGTTGAGTAGTCGAAACTGCAAATCGTTTTTCGATGCATTGGCGTTAGCCAAGCGCCCGCTGATCTACGCGGGCGGCGGTGTGATCGCCGCCGAGGCTGCGCAGTCGCTGCGTGCCTTCGCCGATGCGTTTGCGATACCGGTGACGACGACACTGATGGGCATCGGCGCTGCCGATACGACTCAGCCCTTGTCGTTGCACATGCTCGGCATGCACGGCACGGCATTCGCAAACTATGCCGTCGAAGATTGTGATTTCCTCATCGCGGTTGGCAGCCGCTTCGACGATCGCGTTGCAGGGGTTCCTGCCAAATTCGCGATGGGGGCGAAATTCATCGCGCACTTCGACATCGACCCGGCCGAGATCGGCAAGGTCAAACGCGTCGACTGGCATCACGTAGGCGATCTGAAGCAGGCTCTTCATGTGTTGCGTGAGTTCGGCGTGAATTCCGGCTTCGATCCGCAAGGAAGCGGTGTCTATCGGGAATGGCACGTACACATTGCGAATCTGAAAAAAACTTACGCGATGAATTATGATCGCGAATCGAAGGTGATCCAGCCGTATGCGGTAATCGAGGAGATCAACAAGCGCACGCGAGGGCGCGCCATCATCGCCACCGGCGTCGGTCAGCATCAGATGTGGGCCGCGCAGTATTTCGATTTTCGCGAACCGCGTCTGTGGCTGACCTCGGGTTCGATGGGAACGATGGGATTCGGTCTGCCTGCGGCCATCGGCGCTGCATTCGCGCGCAAGGATGCCATCGTCGTCGACATCGATGGCGACGCCTCCATTCGCATGAACCTCGGTGAACTGGAAACGGTTACCACATACAACCTGCCGATCAAGGTCGTCGTGCTCAATAATTTTGGCGATGGCATGGTGCGGCAGTGGCAAAAGCTGTTCTTCAAGGGCCGCTTCTCGGCCAGCGACAAGAGTTTGCACAAGAAAGATTTCATCAAAGCTGCGCAGGCCGATGGTTTTTCATGGGCGCAACGGCTGGAAAAACCCGAGGATGTGTCGCACACGATTGCGGAATTCATCGCTTTCGATGGTCCGGCATTTCTTGAAGTGATCATCGATCCGGATGCCGGCGTCTACCCAATGGTTGGCCCTGGCATGTCGTATGCCGAAATGATCACTGGCGATTTCATTCCTTCCCGACAGCAACCGACCGGGCAGGAAGTGGGCCCAGCTGAAATGTTCTGACGTGACCGAAGTGGCAAGTCGAGCAAGCGCCAACTTGCGGCATGCCGATCCCTGTTTTTTCGTGCTTTATGCACACTCGTCCCATACTCGAAACCCGGAATCATGCGCCGAATCATTTCCATCTTGTTGCAGAACGAAGCTGGCGCGCTGGTACGCGTGGCCGGCATGTTTTCCGCGCGCGGCTACAACATCGAGTCGCTCACGGTCGCGCCGACCCATGACGAAACCGTATCGCGCCTGACCTTGGTCACTTTCGGCAACGATGCGGTGATCGATCAGATCATCAAGCAGTCGGGCAAATTGCTCGATGTGCTCGAAATCGCCGACCTCACCGGGAGCGAACATGTGGAAGCCGAACTGTTGATACTCAAGCTCGACGTGTTGGCTGAATCGCTCGGCGCGTTTGTAGCCGCATTGCGTAAATATCCGCGCGCTCAAGTCATCGACATTCGCGGCAGCGTGCGCACGATCGAATTCACCGGCGGTGGAGTGGAAGTGAAGGAATTTCTCGACGCGTTTGCGAATATCGGTACAGTCATCGAACTGGCGCGCAGTGGCACGGCAGCGGTCGAATTGGGCGCGTCGGTGCCACTGCACGCGATGTCGAACTGATCCGCACAGCGCCACTACGCTGCCGAAACGAAGGCTCGATCAACGCGGCAAGTCGCTGCAACCCGTCAGATACGCATCCACCGCCTGCGCGCACTGACG
>JAFEFR010000165.1 GCA_018240485.1 Pseudomonadota bacterium | reverse complement strand
GTCGAGTACCACGGCATCGCAGGGTTCGACGCCCAGATATTCGAGCGCCGTCGTGCCGAGCGTCACGTGCGCCACGCGGAAACCAGCCCCGCCGAGATACTCCGAAAGCATTTCGGCGAGGCGGGCGTCGTCTTCGACAATCAGAATGCGTTCGGGCATGGTGCAGGTCAGCTGCGATCCGGATACGGATCGCAGCATGCTTGTGTCACACGGTCAATGCCCATGCGGTTGCGACATGCGTTCGACGATCGCTTTGCGCTGAGCCGGCGTCAGCGTTTCGGCGACATCGACGACAAACTGTGTCGAACGCCTGGACTCTTGTTCGGCTGCGCTCATCTGCGCCGCGCGCGCCGCTTCGATGGCATTGCGATCGATGCTTTCCGCCATGAGCAGGGAGAACATCTGTGCATGATTCTTGCGCATCCGATCCTGGATCGGCGCGAGGTCGCTGCTGGCCTGCTGTGCAAGTGTCGCAAGCCGAGCTTTTTGTGGGTCGGTCGCCCCGGGATTTTCATAAACGGCTTGCAGCATGTCTTGCACGTTGGCAACGACATTGTTGACGGGATCGTGCGCCGACGCGGCCGTGCTCACAATCAGAGCAAGGGCGCCGAGAAGAATCGAACGGGCGGATTGGGCGATGTTCCGTCGGGTGGCGAGCATGGGGCGTGGCGCGAGTCGGAGCGAGATCATGGGCGATGCCTTTGTCGTTGCGGGGAGGATTCCCCGCAAAACAAGCTACCCGGCAAGTGTTGGCGCCGTTTGTGGCTAGCGTAAAGTTGTGTGAAGCCGATCAGGCCATCGGATTCTGTCCGCACGGCGCGCAGGCCCAGGGGCGACGTCGACGTGTCGCTTCGGCTCCACTCGGCGCGAACGGGTGCGGAGCATGCCGAGACGCGACCGAATGGCCTGCACCTTACGTGGAGGTAGGTTTCAGCGGCTCACCGATTCCATACAAACCACGCGCGAACAGCCAAGTCTGCGCATCCTCGGCGTCGCGATCGAACCAGGCGCGCGTGGAGCCGAAGCGGAAGGTGTAGCCCCAGGCATCCATGTCGTCCATCAGGCGTGCACGACCGACGCCGGGAAGTGCGTCCGCAAGCAGGATTTGCAGATAGCAGCTGGCGTCTTCTTCGGCCTGCGAGTCGGAGGCGTCGGTGTGGATGGTTGCGCGGCGCTCGGCGGGAGCGACGATCAGGTGACAGGCCTCGTGCAGCAGCGAATGTACGGGCGTGTCGGCGCGCGCGTATACTTTTTCCCCGATCACGCCGGCTTCGGGTTCGCCCCAGTAGCTGCCTGGAATCGGTGCGCCATGGGCGACGCGCTCAAGCGCGAGGCCGTAGCGCGCAAGCAGCGCGGCGGCGGCATTCCAGTCGATGTCGGCGAGCGTGAGCACGGCAAATCGGGCAAGCGCGGTTCAATCATGGGCGATCGCGAAAAAGGAAAAGGCGAAATTCCGAATTCGCGGATCGTTCGTGTGAACCGCAGCGCAAGCGCCCCTTACGCGCGCCCGGCTGCGGCGACAGGTTTGTCGGGCAGGGCGATGGACAATTCGAGTACGTCGTGATCGCCATCCTTGTGCGTTTTCACGTCCACCGCATCGGCGTCGACATTGACGAATTTGCGAATCACTTCGAGCAATTCGCGGCGCAGCAGCGGCAGGTAGTCGGGCATCCCCCGGCCGCTGCGGTCGCGTTCCTCCTGGACGAGGATGATCAAGCGATTCTTGGCCGTTGAGGCGGTGCCCTGCGGGCCTTTGCGCAGGAAATCGAAGATGCCCATGGTCAGCTCCCGAACACGCGCTGGAAGAAACCCTTCTTTTGCACGTCGGTGAAGCGCAGTGCGCGCTCGTCGCCGAGCAGGCGGGCGACGGCATCGTCATACGCCTGGCCGGCGGTCGAGGTTTCATCGAGAATGACGGGCACGCCCGAGTTCGAGGCGGCGAGCACGCCTTCGGATTCGGGAATCACACCGACGACTTTGATGCCGAGAATTTCTTCGACATCGGCGATGCTCAGCATGTCGCCGCTGGCGACGCGCGCGGGGTTGTAGCGCGTGAGCAGCAGATGCTCCTGCACTTTTCCGCCGCCGTTTTCGGCGCGGCGCGTCTTCGAGGCGAGCAGGCCGAGAATGCGATCGGAGTCGCGCACCGAGGAGACTTCCGGGTTGACCACGACGATCGCACGGTCGGCGAAGTACATGGCCAGGAAAGCGCCTTTCTCGATGCCCGCCGGCGAATCGCAAACGACGTAGTCGAAGTCGTCGGCGGCGAGTTCTTCGAGGACGCGTTGCACCCCATCTTGGGTCAGTGCGTCCTTGTCGCGCGTCTGCGAGGCGGCGAGCACGTACAGATTTTCGTGGCGTTTGTCCTTGATCAACGCCTGCTTGAGCGTGCACTCGTTGTGGATGACGTTGACGAAATCGTAAACCACGCGGCGCTCGCAGCCCATGATCAGGTCGAGATTGCGCAGGCCGACGTCGAAGTCGATCACGGCGACTTTCTTGCCGCGCTTGGCGAGGCCAACGGCGAGACTGGCGCTGGTCGTCGTTTTGCCTACGCCGCCCTTGCCGGACGTTACCACGATATTTTCGGTCAAGTTGAAATCTCCATTTGTAGACTGAATGCAGTTCGCTGCTTGCGGTATTGCCGTGGCTCGCCGTCTCCGTTTTCGCGGCGGCGGGCACGCGGGGCCATCAGGAAAACAGTGCCTCGACGTGCAATTTTTCGCCATCGAGCCATGCTTGTATCGGCTTGCCGCGCAATTCGATCGGCAGATCTTCGAATACGCGATAACGGCCTGCAATCGAAATCAATTCGGCCTGGAAATCCATGCAGTAAATGCGCGCTGAAGCATCGCCTTGGGCGCCCGCGAGGGCGCGACCAGACAGGCGGCCGTAGATGTGGATCGAGCCGTCGGCGATGACCTCGGCACCGTTGCCTACCATGGCGTTGACGATCAGATCGCGACCACGCGCATACACCTGCTGCCCCGAGCGCACCGCACTGCCGTGACGTTGGCCCGACATGGCGGGAGAGATGGTTGGTGGCGTTGGAGTCTCGTCGACAACTTTGGATACCGATCTAGGGCGGCGGTTGGCTGGCACGGGCGGGTTGTCGGCAACGCTTTCGTCGCCGCCTTGACGTTCGTACACGGCACGGAATTTCGCGAGCAAAGGCAGTTCGAGTTCGCGGGCGAGCGCTTCGTTTTCGGTCGTGCTGTAGGACAGGCCGACCGGCAGCATGCCGGCATCGCGGATCGCCTGGAGCAGAATGCGTGTCCGCGCAGCATCGGGCAGTCTCGGCAGGCGGCTCAAGTCGAGAATCACGGGAGCACGACCGAACAAGTGGGGCGCAGCGGCGACTTTTTGCGCGATTTCGGCGCGCAAGGTTTCGGCATCGTCGACGTTGAGGCGCAGGTTGGCGATGCCGACCTGACCGAATTTCAATTCGAGGATCGGCTCCGCCGTCGTGATCGTCGCTCGCAAGGCAATACGCTCCGTGGACGTCAGGCAATGCGCACCTGGGGCGCCGGCGTGCCGTGGGCACGTTCGGCGAGCCAAGGTTGGTTCGGCAAACCATTCGCGCCGTCGAGATATCGACGCTGCACGAACTCGAAGCTGCACAACTCCTTGGCCAGAAGCGAAACGCGGCGCGACACGTTCGCCATGTTCTGCTGGCCGACTTCGCGGAAGCCGTAGGTGCCATGAAACAGCACGGCCACGTCGTCGCGCGGTTCGAGGAAGACCTCGCAGGCCAGCAGCGGGACGCGAACTTCGGCAAAACTCGTCACGTCGGCATAAAAAATGCGGCCGAGGCCATGGCCGCGATACGGGCGCGCGATGACGATGCGGTCGATGTAAAGAAATTTCGGATAGTGTTCGCGGAACCAGAGAAAGTTGCCGCTGCCGTACTCGGCATTCTCGCGCAAGCCGATGAGAAAACCGGCAAGGTGACCTTCGATTTCGGCAACGCGGAAGTAAGCGGCTTCTTCGTGGAATTTGCGCACTCCGGCGGCATCCAGGGGAAGAATCGTCGAACCGGCGGCATTATTGAGCGCGAGAACCGAATCCAGCTCGTGCTCGCGAACGTCGCGAATGGTGATGCTCATGCCAACGGACTCCAGGGGCGGAGCGCACAGTCGAGGTGCGCTTGCAGGGGCGTATTATTGCATGCAGCGACAGCCCGGGCCATGACGCGCAGCGGGCAATTTCGTTAAGCGTGTCTAACAAAATTGCCTCCTATGCCATGACGAGGGGCGGACATGACTTGTTGCATGTTGCGGTCGCCGAAGGGCGTTCTATGATGCGGGCATGAAGCTGCCTTTGTTCAATCACGTGCGTTTGCTGCGCTACGCCGGCCTGATCACGTACGTGAGTGTGGGCATACCGATCTTGCTCGTCGGCAACAATCCCGTTGTGGTCGGCAATCGGTTCGGTTGGTTTTTTGCCTATGCCTTGTTCGGCGTGGCGTATTGGCTGGCAACCGGCAACATGGGGGCGAGGCGTTCGTGGCTCTCGCGTTTGCCGATGCTGTTGTTGCTCTACGTCATGGCCATCGCGATCGGTTATTTCGGCACGCCGGCGCTGGCCTCGATGCTGCTCATGGTCATCGCCGTGATTCTGCCGTGGCTGTTGCCGGTCGAACTGGGTGCGGCTTTGCTGGTGCTGATGAATTTTTCCATGGCGCCGCTGTACGTTCACTTGATCGATCCCGAGTATCGATTTTCGTGGTTCGAGGCGTTTCTGCAATGTGCGATCTACATTGGGTTTTCCTGCATGTCGTTCGTCAGTTCGCTGGTCGCAAGGCAGCAAGCGGATTCGCGCGAAGAGCAGCGCCGGCTCAATTCCGAATTGCGCGCCACGCGCACGCTGCTGACCGAATCCAGTCGCATGAGCGAGCGCATGCGTATTTCGCGCGAGCTGCACGATCTGGTCGGCCACCATTTGACCGCACTGAGCCTGAATCTCGAAGTGGCCAGTCACCTGGTCGGCGGCGTGGCGCAAGAGCATGTGCGCCAAGCGCAGACGGTCGCCAAGCTGTTGCTGTCCGATGTGCGTGAAGTGGTCAGCCAATTGCGCGAAGGCGATGCGATCGATTTGAGCGCGGCCCTGAAAACCCTGGTCGATGGCGTGCCAGGGTTGGCGATTCATCTCGATCTGCCGCCACGGTTCGCCGTGGACGATCCACTGCGTGCGCAGGTCCTGTTGCGCTGCGCACAGGAAATCATCACCAATACGGTCAAGCACGCCAGCGCAGCCAATCTGTGGCTACGCTGCGAGCGTACGCCGTCCAACGAATTGGCAATCCATGCGCGGGACGACGGTCGCGGCGCCTCGATCGCATTTCGTCATGGTAATGGCTTGACCGGCATGCGCGAGCGGCTGGCGCAGGTCGGCGGCCGACTCGATATCGACACCCGGCTCGACCGGGGATTTGCTCTGGATGCCTGGTTGCCGTTGGAGAGTGGCCGATGACGACAAAAATATCTGTTTGCCTGGTGGACGACCAGACCTTGGTGCGGCAGGGAATCCGTTCGCTGCTCGAATTGTCCGACGACATTTCGGTCATTGCCGAAGCGGGCGACGGCATTCAGGCGATCGATCTGATTCCGAAAGCCAAGCCGGATGTGGTGCTGCTCGACATGCGCATGCCGGGAATGACAGGACTGGATGTACTCAACGCGCTGGCGGCGAATCACGCTTTGCCGCCGACGATCATTCTGACCACCTTCGATGACGATCAACTCGTCCTCGCCGGGCTCAAGGCCGGCGCACGTGGCTATCTGCTCAAAGATGTATCGCTGGAACAATTGGTCGATGCCGTGAAAGCGGTGGCCGGCGGTGGCTCGCTGGTTGCGCCGATGGTCACGCAGCGACTGCTGTCCGGCCTGGAGCGCATGCAGAATGACTTCGTCAGCCTGGAGCGACCAGACCCTCTCACCGATCGCGAGACCGAGATATTGCGGTTGATGGCGGGTGGCTACAGCAACAAGGAGATCGCCAATTCGCTGACCGTGGCCGAAGGGACGGTCAAAAACCATGTGTCCAACATTTTATCCAAGCTTGGTGTCCGCGATCGTACTCGCGCCGTGCTGAAAGCGTTCGAGATCGGGATCGTTTGATCGCCGGAGTCGCGGCCGATGTTCGCCCGTCCGGGCATGCGCACGATTGCTGCGGTTGCCGTAGCCATTGGCTGAATTTGCAAGTAACATTCCGTCCGTGTCCGGGCGGTACGCGGCGAACTGGAAAGCGCCGGATTTCGAGGACTGCGCATCCGGGCTTTGTTGCGCGGCGGCATCGGGATGCGATGTGGCTTGCTTGTTCCAATTTCGGAGAGAGATAGGATGATTCGCCTGATTGAGATTTTCGTTGCCACGATCATCGTCGCCGTCCTCGCGGTGCTGTTCGGAATCACCTTGCCAAGCCATCGGCACGTCGAAAAAGTGAAGGTGTATTCCGCTCCGGTACGGCAGATCTACGACGTGCTGGACGGGTTCCGGACCTACCCTTCCTGGCCGGCCCCGCTGCGTGCTTACGATACCAAGGTGCGTTTCGATTTCTCCGGCCCGGAGAATGGCTCCGGTGCAAAACTGGACTGGACTGGTTCCGCTGAGGGCAAGCTTGGCCACGGTGCGTTCACGGTCATTCCCGACCCCGTGCAGGACAAACAAGTGCGCTGGGCCATCGACAATCAATGGAAGGGCAGTGGCAAGACATTCACCTATGATCTCGTGCCAGACGAAAATGGCAAGACGGTCAAGGTCACTCTCGGTTACGACGTCGATTACGGCTGGGATCTGATCGGCCGATACAGCGGACTGTACGTCGGAGGTGAACCGGCGACGATGATCCAGTTGCATCTGGACGATCTCGAAAAGTACCTGACGACCATTCCGCACGTCGATTACAAGGACGTGGCCTTCGAAGTGAAGGATCTGCCGGCTCGCCCGATCCTGTATGTGTCGACCACGGCCAAGCGCACACTGGACGACGTTGCCGACGCGACCGACAAAGCGCTCGTGAGCATCGGCGCCGAGATCAAGAAAAACAAACTCGGCCAGACCGGCCCGCGCATCACGGTGACCACGAACTGGGGCGATGAAAATTACGAATTCGATGTGGCGATCCCCGTCGACAAGACTGACGGCGTCACGCCGAGCGATCCGGTCAAAGTCGGTACGACGTATGCCGGCAAGGCGCTCGTGACGTCGTTCACCGGCTCGCCGGCGCAGTTGCCGCTGACCCGACTGTTGCTCAAGGCCTATGCGATGACGCACGGCTACGCCTTCGACGACAGTGGTACCGGCCCGGGGCGGATGTACGACGAAATCACCACCACCGATGCGAATGCGGCGGCAGACAATCAGTCGTTCACGGTGACGTTGCCGATCACGATCCAGCAGTAATCCGGTGGACATGACGGCGTGGGCCGAGCAACCTCGGCCTGCGCTGTTTTTTTTTCAAGCCCGTAAATTCGCGGAACTTTTACCGCAACGCACGGTATAGGTGTCGCAGACTTTCATCGGAGAACGCCCCGTGCTGAAGTCATCCGTCATCAGGGATTTTCGAACATGATCGAAACCCGGCAATTGTGCAAGCGCTACGGCGAGTTCGTTGCTGTCGATGCCATCGATTTCAAGGTCGAAGCGGGGCAGGTGCTTGGCTTCCTTGGCCCCAATGGCGCCGGAAAATCGACGACGATGAAAATGATCGCCGGGTTTCTTGCGCCGACCTCGGGGAGCGCCCGCGTTTGTGGTCATGATGTCGTTGCGGATGCGCTTGCGGCCAAGCGCGAGACCGGCTATCTCCCCGAAGGCGCGCCAAGTTACGGCGAAATGACGCCACGTCGCTTTCTCGATTTCGTCGCCGAAGCGCGAGGCTTGCGTGGCGCGCGGCGCAAACAGCGCGTCGAAGAGGTAATCGATCGACTGCATCTGCATAACGTTCTGGGTCAGTCCATCGAAACCCTGTCGAAGGGATTCAAGCGTCGTGTCGGTCTGGCCCAGGCGATCGTGCACGATCCGGCGGTGCTGATTCTCGATGAGCCGACCGATGGCTTGGATCCGAACCAGAAATTCGAAGTGCGCAATCTGATCAACGCGATGGCGCGCGACAAGACCATCATCGTTTCCACCCACATCCTCGAAGAAGTGCAGGCGGTATGCACGCGCGCCATCATCATCGCGCGTGGACGCATTCTCGCCGACGCTACGCCCACGGAACTCGAAGCACGCTCGCGTTACCACCAGGCCGTATCGCTGACGACCAGCGATCTCGCCGGCGCCAGAAATGCGATGTCACGTGTTGCCGATGTGGCTGCAATCGAATACGACAAGATCAGTCAACGGCTGACGGCGATTCCCAAGCCGGGCCGCCGGATATTCGGCGCGGTCGGCGATGCGTTGAAGGCACAAGCCATTCCGGTCGGCGAATTGCAACTCGAATCCGGACGCATGGACGAAGTGTTCCGCACCATCACGCGCGGCGACCTTGGCGAGGACATTGCGGAGGAAGAAAGGGCATGAGCAACATCTTCACCGTGTTCAAGCGCGAATTCGCCAGTTATTTCGCCACGCCCGTGGCCTATGTGTTCATCGTGATTTTCCTGCTGCTGGCCGGCGCGTTCACGTTCTACATCGGCAATTTCTTCGAACGTGGGCAAGCCGATCTGTTGCCGTTCTTCAATTTCCATCCCTGGTTGTACCTGTTCCTCGTACCGGCGGTGGGCATGAAACTTTGGTCGGAGGAGCGCAAGAGCGGCACGATCGAGTTGCTGCTGACCTTGCCGATCACGATGTGGCAGGCCGTGGTCGGAAAATTTCTCGCGGCCTGGGCGTTCATCGGCATCGCACTCGCCTTGACCTTTCCGCTGTGGATCACGGTCGACTATCTCGGCTCGCCGGACAATGGCGTGATCTTCGCCAGTTACCTCGGCAGTTTTCTCATGGCCGGGGCTTTTCTCGCGATCGCGTCCTGCCTCTCGGCGTGTACGCGCAATCAAGTCGTTGCCTTCATCCTGACGGTCGTCGTGTGCTTCCTGTTCTTGCTTGCGGGCTACCCGTTGGTGTTGAATTTCTTCGGCTCATGGGCGCCTCTTGGCGTGGTCGATGCGGTTTCTGGCTTGAGTTTCCTCAGCCACTTCAGTGCGATCGCAAAAGGGGTGATCGATTTGCGCGATGTGTTTTATTTCACCCTGACCATCGGCTTCTGGCTGTATGCAAGCGCGGTCGTGATCGACCTGAAGAAAGCCGATTGATGCACTGAACCCGAAGCTCCTGCGTCCGCGGAGCAAGGGTGAAGAAGGGATACGAGAATGAATTCGAACCGTAAATTGCTCGGCATCAGCGCATTGGGTTTCCTTGCCGTGCTGTTCGTCGCGGTGATTCTGATCGGCAACACCGTGTTTCGCGGTGTGCGCCTGGATCTGACGCAGAATCATCTGTATACGCTCTCGCAGGGAACGAAAAACATTCTCGCCTCGATCGACGAGCCGATTACCCTGACCTTGTATTTCTCCGACAAGGCGGCCGCCGAGAGCGCAAGCCCCGATGCGGCAGTGTTGCGCAACTACGCTCCGCGCGTGCGCGAAATGCTCGCCGAGATGGCCGCGCGTGCGGGCGGTCGTCTGCGGGTGCGGACGGTCGACCCGTTGCCCTTCTCCGAAGATGAGGATCGAGCGACATCGCAGGGTTTGCAGGCGCTGCCATGGGGGCAGGGCGGCACGAATCTGTTCCTCGGCATCGTCGGCACGAATTCGACCAAGGGCAAATCGATCATGCCCATCGCCAATCCGAACAAGGAAACCTTTCTCGAATACGACATCGCGAAAATGATCCACGCGTTGTCGATGGCGAAGAAACCGGCCGTCGGCCTCATTTCCGGCTTGCCCATGGCGGCGGGTTTCGATGCGCAGACGCGGCAGATGCGACAGCCGTGGGCGATCACTTCGCAGCTTGAGCAGATGTTCGATTTGCGCACGTTGACACCCGCCTCGGTCACGTCCATCGACAAGGACATCAACGTGCTCATCGTCGTCCAGCCCAAGAATCTGCCCGTCAATGCGCAGTACGCAATCGACCAGTTCGTGCTGCGCGGCGGGCATTTGCTCGTCTTCGTCGATCCGCTGGCCGAAAGCGATGAGACCGGTTCCGACCCGAACAATCCGCAAGCAGCCATGATGGCGGATCGATCTTCCGATCTGCCGGTCTTGTTCAAGGCATGGGGCGTCGAATTCGATCCGAAGAAAATCGTGCTGGATCGCGATCATGCGCTGTCGGTGAGCAATCCGGCGACGGGCCAGCCCATCCGCCATCCCGCGATCCTCGGTTTCGTGCAGCGCGACCTCAATTCGACGGACATCACCACCGCGCAATTGCAAAGCATCAACGTATCGACAGCGGGCTTCTTCCAACTGGCGCAAGGGTCGAAAAACAAGCTGACGCCGCTGATTCAGACTAGTGCGGATGCGATGACCGTACCCGCCGAACGGGTCAAATTTTTATCCGACCCGAGTCAATTGCTGGCCGACTACAAGCCCGACGGCAAGCAACCGCTGGTCGTGGCCGCACGGCTCGAAGGCAAGTTCGCCAGCGCTTTTCCCGACCACAAAGAAACCGGGCATCTGGCTGAATCGCAATCGCCCGGCGAAATTATCCTCGTCGCCGATACCGACGTTTTGACCAATCGCCTTTGGGTGCAAGTGCAGGCGTTTTTCGGTCAGCAGATCACCAACGCCTTCGCCAACAACGGCGACTTCATCGTCAATGCGGTCGACAATCTTGGCGGGTCGTCCGATCTGATTTCGATTCGCGGTCGTGCGACCTCGCAGCGTCCGTTCACCACGGTCGACAACATGCGCCGTGCCGCCGAGGAAAGTTTTCGCGGCAAGGAGCGGGAATTGCAACAACGCCTTTCGGACACAGAGCGCAAACTGACCGAACTGCAAAGTGGCAAGAGCAAGGAAAACGAGATGATCCTTTCGCCCGAGCAGAAGGCGGAGCTGATCCGGTTTCAGGATCAAAAAGTCGCGATCCGCAAGGAGTTGCGCCAGGTTCGTCGCAGTCTCGACGATCGCATCGATGCGCTTGGCGCGCGTCTGAAATTGATCGATATCGGTTTGATGCCGTTGCTGATCACGATTTTCGCGCTGGGATTTGCGTGGTGGAAACGCCAGCGCCATACCGGCTGACAAAGGCTCGGACATGAATGCAAAAACGCTGTATCTGCTGGTCGGTGCGACCGCCATCGCGCTTGCGGCGGCCTTCTGGATTACCTCGGCGAATGCGCCAGTGCGCGAAGAGTCGGCGAAGGACACGTTCTTGATGCCCGGCTTGCGCGAAGAGCTCAACGCCGTCGACGCATTCACCATCAAGGGCGCGGGTGGCAAGACGCTGCTGGAACTCAGGCGCAGCGGTGCGGAGTGGCGGGTGGCGCAGCGTGCGAACTATCCGGCCGATGTCGGCAAGCTGCGCGAATATCTGTTCAAACTCGCCGACGCCAAAGTGCTCGATGCGAAAACATCGAATCCGCAGCGTTATGCGGAACTCGGTGTCGAGGATCCCATCGATCCACAGGCGAAAAGCCTTCTCGTTGCGCTCGGCGGCGTGCATGACCAGCCTAATCTGATCGTCGGCTTGTACAACGGGCAAGGGGAGGGCGGCACCTTCGTGCGCCGCGAGGGTGAAAAGCAAAGCGTGCTGGCGAGCGGCAATCTGCTCGTCGAAAAAGATCCGGCGACCTGGATTCGTCACGAACTGATCGACATTGATGCGGCAAAGATTCGCGAAGTGCGTTTGACCGATCTCGACGGCAAGGTGGTGCGCATCCACAAGGAGCGAGCAAGCGATGCCAATTTCATGCTGGCGGATTTGCCCAAGGGCAGGGAACCGGCATCGGAGTCGATCGCGAACGGGCTTGGTGTGGGATTGTCCAACTTGCGTGCCGACGATGTCGTGTCGACACACGATGTCGTGGTGCCGGACAAAGTATACAAAGTACGCTATGTCGATTTCGATGGCACCATCATCGACGTGATCGCATGGGATGTCGACGGGAAGCCACATGTGCAGTTCGTCGCGTCAAACGATGTGCAGCAGATTGATGCGGATATCGTGGCTGCGCAGGCCAGGGAGAAGTCAGCCTACGGCGCTGCTGTCGCCACGGCCAAACTCAAGGTTGTCGAGAGCAAGGGCGACGATGCGGCGATCGCGAAGGCAGAAGCCGATGTACCCAAGCCGGCTTCTGTCCTCGATGCAGACAAGGATCGTGCCGATCGACTTGCCATCGCAAACAAAACCGTCGAGAGTTTGAACAAGAAACTGGGGGGATGGACCTACATCGTTCCCGAGTACGTCTTCTCCAATTTTCACAAGCGCATCGACGATTTACTCAAGCCGCTGGAAGTCCAATCGGCTGCGGACGCGAAGGGCGGCAAACCCACGGCGCCGATTCTGCCGTCGGCTCGGCAGCCGTAGTCGAAAACGCGGCTTGATTTTGAAGCAAAGTCGCCGGTCGCATCGATAGGGCTGCGCAGCGGCTGAAACCGCTGCGGTTTCGATAGCGCAATACGCGCTCATCCCAGATTGTCGCTTCGATGCGGCAATGGGCTCGCTGCAATGTTTGGGTGATGATTCCGACGGGAGAATTCATGCGCAAATTGACGGTTCTGGGGGCTGTTTACGGCGCGCTCGGTGTGATGCTGGGCGCATTCGGCGCGCATGCTTTGCAGGGCACGCTCGGCGAGACGGCGATGCGCCTCTGGCACACCGCCGTCGAGTATCAGCTCTGGCATGCATTGGCGTTGCTGGTCGCCGCGCTTGCGTTGCCGGCCTCGCGTGCGCAACGCGTGAGCGTGTGGGCGTTCGCGGTTGGCGGGGCGTTGTTCAG
>JAFEFR010000164.1 GCA_018240485.1 Pseudomonadota bacterium | reverse complement strand
ACGTTCGGCATCAGCACCAACGGAAATGGCGTCGCCGGTTACAGCACGACTGGCACGGGCGTTTTCGGCCACAGCAATTCGGGATTCGGCATGGCCACCGACGGTCACGCGAAACAGGTACCCGGAACGTTCGGTTGGGTCAAGGCGATGATCACTTACTCGCAACGCGATGGAATGAAGGCCTGCTTCAATTCGCAGGCGAGCGGAGCGCAGGTCACTACGCCGCCTTGCGGCTTCACCATCGCGAATCCTGAATCAGGTCATATTCAAGTCAACGTGGGTTTCAACATTGATCATAGTTTCATCATGGTCACGCCTTTCCATGATGGATATAACGGCCACGGGACGATGGCGACGAATGGCATCTGCACCAGCTCCTGCGACATTACTGGCGGCAATGTCGTCGTTATCGGTGCGTTCGATGCCAGCGGCAATCCCAGTTCGAATACGGACGTAACGATTTTCGTTTTCTAGCCGGGCGGCGTACGCGCTGCTCATTGCCGTTTTTGGCCTACACCCGCGTGAACATTCGTTGCGACGACGTCGGCGTGCAGCCGCCAAAAATGTAATTCGAAGGAGAAACCGACATGAACCGAACCAGCAAACGTTTTTCGATTGTCAGCGCCGTGATCGTTGCCATCGCGGCTCTTCCCGCCGCCGCAGCCAACAACGGCGTGCCGATCTATCCGAACGCGGTCAACAAGAACGCGGAACTACCCGTAGGTTCGCCGATGTTCCAACTCGAAACCGCCGATGCGGCAGCGACGGTCGATGCCTGGTACGGCGCGCATCTGCCAAAGAGTTGCGCACATCAAACGGCGCAAGGCGGCGCGAAGTACGCCTGCGGCAACGTCAACATCATGATCACGCCGAACCACGGCAAGACGCTGATCACGCATATGGCGTCGGGCGGCATGTTCGGGCACTGAATCGCGCCATCACATAACGAGAATTGCCATGAAACCAGAATCAAAATCCATCGCGGCGCTGCTCGCCGCCACCGTGCTGCTGGCGGCCTGCGCCAAGCACACGCCCGCCGATATCGCCGCGTCTGCGGCGACCAACGACAAGGACGCCGCCACGGCCGCCGCGCTCGCCACGGCGCTGACGAACAAGGACAAGAACGCGCCGCCGACGCCTTGTGAAACCGATTTCGGCGCGAGCGATGCCGCCGAGATTCTGACCGGCTCGACGGCTTTGAACCGCTACGCGATGAACGCGGCGCTCGGCGAGTCGGAAAACGGCTGCGAACTGGGCGATGGCAACGGCGCGTTCATCGATTTTTCGATTCGCACCAAGCCGCCGATGCAAGGCGACAACAAGCAGGTCTACCAAAACCTGACGAGTTTTCTGCAACCCAAAGGCGTGCCATTCGCAGGCGTGGGTGACAAGGCCGTGTGGGTCGACGTACACGATTCCAACGTGCCCGGCATGAGCGAGTTTGACACGTTCGCGATCAAGGGCGCAGTCATCTGTCTGGCCGATCTGCACTTCAAGAAAGGTGCCGATGGCGACAAGGCGATCACGCCCTCGCGCGGCGAAGAACTCGCGAAGAAGCTCGGCGCGTTGTGCAACAAATCGTTTGCCAAGCGCGGTGCCTGACCCGCTCGCCCTCCCCGCACGAAACAGTCGATGTATCCATTCGTGGGCTTCCGCGGGACATACCGTCGCGGGCACGCCAGACATCCGACTACAGCCCGATCGCTCTCACATAGCGGGCCGTGACCGGATCAGCATCGATGTCGGCACCGGGAATGGTGCGAAGTTTCGTCAATGCCACAGCGACGGATTTCGTCGCGTCGGCATTCGTGGCATCGATTTCCGATTCGCACAAATTTTTCAGGAAAATCGCTTCCGT
>JAFEFR010000163.1 GCA_018240485.1 Pseudomonadota bacterium | reverse complement strand
GCTTGGGCAGCTCATCCGCCGATCCCACCAAGGTACTGCCATGTCGATACGCCTGTCGAAATTTCTTGTCGCCGCCACGGCAATCGCCACCCTGATCTCCACGCCGATCTGGGCGGATGATCACGCACCGGGACCGACAAAGGACGCGACCACCAAGGTCGACGAAGGCAAACTACCGCCTTTCCCTGCCGACAAGGCGGTAAAGCAGACGACGACGATCGCCGGCAAGACGATCGCCTATGATGCAACGGTCGGTTCGCTGCCCGTACTCGACGACAAGGGCAAGACCATGGCCGATGTCATGTTCATCGCCTACACCGTGCCGGGCAAGGATCGACCCATCACGTTCGCGCTCAATGGCGGGCCGGGCGCATCGAGCGTCTATCTCAACATGGGGGCGCTGGGGCCAAAGCGCGTCGCGTTCGGCGCCGAAGGCAACTCGCCTTCGGATCCTGCCACGCTCATCGACAATCCGGGAACATGGCTCGACTTCACCGATCTCGTGTTCATCGATCCGGTCGGCACGGGCTTTTCGCGTTCGCGCGTGAGCGAAGAAGAAACGAAAAAGCATTTCTACACGACCCAAGCCGACATCGAGTACCTCTCTCGCATCGTCTACGATTGGCTGGTCAAGAACCACCGACTCATGTCGCGCAAATATCTCGTTGGCGAAAGCTATGGCGGCTTTCGCGGTCCGCGCATGACGCACTACCTGCAAACACGGCTGGGCGTGGCGATGAACGGCAACGTGCTCGTCTCGCCCTACCTCGATCCGGGCGTGCAGAACGACAACGGCGACGTATCGCCATTGCCGTGGATGCTGACCTTGCCGACGATCGCGGCGTCGAATCTCGAACGGCAGGGCAAATTGAGCGATGCGGCGATGGCCAAGGTCATCGACTACACCCGCAGCGACTACATGGTCGACCTGCTCAAGGGACGTTCCGATCCGCAGGCGGTGGAGCGCATCGTCAAGCGCGTCACCGAGCTGTCGGGGCTGGATCCGGCCTTCGTGCGCCGCTCGGG
>JAFEFR010000162.1 GCA_018240485.1 Pseudomonadota bacterium | reverse complement strand
AGAGAGTTCCTTCACGGAAAGCTGTTTGATGCTCGACGGTGCGTTCGGGTTGTCGATCGCGAGGCCGGCGCCCTGCATGGTCTCGACCCAGTCGATGCGGATGCCGCGCGCACGTTGCGCGCTGCCGACGTCGAACAGCACGTCGATGCCGTTCGATTCCGCGCGGATCGCCTCATCCGACGGCTCGCCGAGATGAAACTGCGGCTGGAAGCGCGCGTCGATGGAAAGATGCAAGGCGAGGCCCGGCTCGGCATCCCTGAGCGCGCCGCGGATCGCCTGCGCGGCCGCATCGGTGATCGTGATCGCGGGCGGCGTGCGATCCGGCTGCGGCAGGCCGAACAGCGCCTGCAGTTCGCCCGAGTTGTACATGGCCTGGACGATGTCGGCGCCGCCGACCAGCTCGCCCTTGACGTAGAGCTGCGGAATCGTCGGCCAGTTGCCGTAGGCCTTGATGCCCTCGCGCAGCTCGCCGTCTTCGAGCACGTTCACGCTCGCGTACTCCGGCAACAGTTCGTTGAGCACGCCCGAAGCCGCCGCGGAGAAACCGCATTGCGGCGCCTGCGGCGAACCTTTCATGAACAGCACGACGGGGTTGTCGTGCAGCAGGGTTTCGATGCGGGTGCGGGTGGCGGTATCGAGCGACATGGGCGGTTCCGGAAAAATATCGGGATGGCGAATTGTCGCCGATGTGGGGGCCGCGCGTGCATTTCTCAAGCCTGTGGCGAATTGCCCCAGCGCAACGCGCGGCATCTCGGGCAACTTTAGCGCAACGATAACGCCCGTCGCGCGACCGGTACGATGGACGTGGTCCACTGCGCATACGCCTCGCCATTCGGATGCAGGCCGTCCGCAACGGTGAGCTCGGCATCGCGTCGCGACAGGGCCGTCACGTCGACGTAATGTGCGCGCAGCGCTTGCGCGATGTTCGCCTTCGCCGTATTGAAGGCATCGATCTCGCGCGCAATCCGTGCGACGTCGCGACCGCTTTCATGGCCAAAACGAGTCACGCCCCAATCGGGAATCGAGACGACCACGACGCGCTCGGGCCGTCCGCCCGCCAGCTCGATCGCGCGGACGAGCAGCGCACGGAATTCATCGCGATAGTTCGCCAACGTTCGCCCGCGATATTGGTTGTTGACGCCAATCAGCAAAGTGACGAGTGCGTAAGGCGGGTGGAACGCGTGCTGCGTCATGGCCGCGGCGAGTTCGTCCGTGGTCCAGCCGGTGCGGGCGAGGATTTCCACCGTCGCCATATCGAGCGCGTGGGCAAGTCGAACGGGCCAGCGCTCGGCGTCGTCGACGCCTTCGCCGATGGTGTACGAATCGCCAAGAGCGAGCAGGGCGGTCATGCCGGCACTGCGGGAACGTTCAGGCAACCTGACGTTGTGGCGTCGCTTCGGCCATGCGCGCAAGCACGCGCTCGATGCGCGCGAACACCTCGCGCATTTGCGTCGCGAGCGGCAACAGGGTGATGCGGAAATGATTGCGCGGCACACAGTTGAAGCCGCGTCCGGGCACGATCAACACGCTTTCGCTTTCGAGCAGATCGAGGGCGAAGGTTTCATCGTCGAACTGCGGCAGGCGCTCGACGCACACGCTGGGGAACGCATACATCGCCCCCTTGGGCGCGACGAGATCGAGATATCGACTTGTCGCGCAAGCGTCGATCACCGCCCGGCGCGTCTCGTACAGACGGCCGCCCGGCGCCACGAGTTGCGCGATCGTCTGCGGGCCTTCGAGCGAGGGCGCGATCGCGTGCTGGCCGGCGACGTTCGCGCACAGGCGCAGGGAGGCGAGCAAATCGAGCGCCGCCTCGAGTGGTGCGATGGCCGCACGGGCGCCGGTCAGCGACAACCAGCCGACGCGATAACCGCAGGCGCGCTGCACTTTCGACAAGCCATCGAAACTCAGGCACGGCACCTCGCCGGCGAGTTTCGCCAGCGGCGTGAATTCGGCATGGTCGTAGACGATTTCGTCGTAGATTTCGTCCGACAACAGCACGAGGCCGTGTTTGTCGGCGAGGTGCACGATTTGTTCCAACAACGCGCGCGGATAAATCGCGCCGGTCGGATTGTTCGGATTGACCAGTACGATCGCGCGCGTGCGCTGGGTGATCAGCGCTTCGATTTCGGCCGCATCGGGCGTGTGCTCGCGCTCGGCCGGGCAGGCGTAGTAGACGGGCCTGCCGCCGTTGAGCGTCGTCGCTGCGCTCCACAGCGGATAGTCCGGGCTCGGCAGCAGCACTTCGTCGCCCTCGTCGAGCAGCGCGCGCAGGGCGAGATCGATCAGCTCGCTGACGCCGTTGCCGATGAAGACGCGATCCACATGCGCCTGTGCGATGCCGTTCGCGTGTTGATGCGCGACGATCGCCTCGCGTGCTTCGACGAGGCCTTTCTGATGGCAGTACGCTTCGCTCGACACGAGGTTGTGTTCGATGGCGGCGCGTACGTGGTCGGGCACGGTGAAACCGAATACGGAGGGATTGCCGATGTTGAGCTTGGCGATCTGGCGACCGCCGGCTTCGAGTTCGAGTGCGCGCCGGGCGAGCGCGCCGCGGATGTCATAACGCACGTTTTCCAGCCGTGCGCCGGTGCGCACGGGACGGGGGACTCGACTCGATTCGACTTGCATCGACATGGCAACCGCAATTTGTGGGGGCGTGGGAAGTTGAACGCATCATCCTAGCCGAACAAGGCTTGAATTCAAGCATTTTGCGGGCACGCAGGGTGGGGCAGGTAGAATCGGCGAATGCGTCTCGACGACAAAATTCAGAACATGCTCGGTACGATCGGCTGGCGCTGCGATACGCCGATTCCAATCGATGTGCCGAACGACGCGCGCATCGCACGCGTGATCGCCCAACACCGCAACGGCTATGTGCTCGGCGATGGCGAGAGCGAGTTCGTCGCGCAGCCTGCGCCGCGATTTCTGCGCCGCAACGCCGATCCCGCGCTGCGGCCGGCGGTCGGCGACTTCGTTGCGATCGATGCGGCCACGCCCGTCGTCATCCACACCGTGTTGCCGCGTCGAACCACGTTGGCGCGCGCCGCGGCGGGCGAGCGCTATGCGCGTCAGATCATCGCCACCAACATCGATACGGCGCTCGTGTTGATGGGCCTCGACGGCGACTTCAATCCGCGCCGCATCGAGCGCTATCTGTTGCTGATTGCCGGCAGCGGGGTCGCGCCGGTCATCGTGTTGACCAAAGCCGACCTTGTCCTCGACCCGGCGCGGCAGGCCGACATCGCCGCACTGCGCGCACAACTGCCGGACGACACCGAAGTGCATACGCTCAACGTCAAGGATGCGCTGGCCGTTGCCCCGCTGCTGCGCCATCTGCAACGCGGCGACAGCGCCGTGCTGCTCGGCTCCAGCGGCGCGGGCAAGTCGACCCTGACCAATACCCTGCTCGGCCGCGAGCGACAGGCCACCGGCGCCGTGCGCGAGCACGACAGCCGCGGTCGCCACACGACCACGCATCGTGCCTTGATCCCGTTGCCGAGTGGCGGCTGCCTGATCGACACGCCGGGCATGCGCGAATTGAAGCTCACCGGCGAGGAAGACCTCGCCGAGGCGAGTTTCGAGGATATCGAATCGCTTGCGCTGGAATGCCGCTTCGGCGATTGCGCGCACGCCGCCGAGCCCGGCTGTGCAGTGCGCGCTGCGCTCGACTCGGGCGCCCTCGATGCGGCACGCTGGGAAAACTATCGCAAGTTGCGCGACGAACTCGGTGCCGCCAACGAATCGCTCGCCGTACAACTCGAACGCAAGGCCGGGGCGAAAACGCTCGCGCGTGCGCTCGGCAAGCGGTTGGTCGACAAATACGGGCGACGTTAAACGGGCGGTGGGGTCAGCGCATGCGCCGCGATTTTGCGCCATGGATAAGATCCAGAAACAATCCGAACTATCCACGCAGGCCAGTACGCACCAAAGCCAAACTGCATACCGTTGCCGGACAGCACATGAAAACCATCGGCACTGAATCAGGTCGCGTCAAAGCCCACTTCCGCGAGCTTCGCGTCAAGCATGCCGCTTGATATTGTTCAAGGGCCCGATCAAATAGTGGCGTCGGGGAGTCTGATTGGCTCCGTTTTGGCATTGGCAGGGTCTCCGACGACGCTGTGCTATATTCGATGAGAGTCAACAAAGACGCGGTGTGCAAGGCGTCGTCTCGGGGAAAACAGCATGTCGTCGAACAACACCAACGCGCCGTCGAACAAAGCCGACGATCTCAAGAAAGCCGCTCTGGAGTATCACCGCACGCTGCCGTACGGCAAGATCAAGGTGGCGCCAACCAAACCGATGGTGACCCAGCGCGACTTGTCGCTGGCGTATTCGCCCGGTGTCGCGGCGGCCTGCGAGGCCATCGTTGCCGATCCTGCGGAAGTGTCCAAAGTCACCGCGCGCGGCAATCTCGTCGCCGTGATCACGAATGGCACCGCCGTGCTGGGCCTGGGCGCGATCGGCCCGCTGGCAGCCAAGCCGGTGATGGAAGGCAAGGGCGTGTTGTTCCAGAAATTCGCCGGCATCGATGTGTTCGACATCGAAATCGACGAACGCGATCCGGACAAGATCGTCGATATCGTCGCCGCACTCGAACCGACCTTCGGCGGCATCAATCTCGAAGACATCAAGGCGCCGGAGTGTTTCGAGATCGAGCGCAAGTTGCGCGAGCGCGTGAAGATTCCGGTGTTCCACGACGACCAGCACGGCACCGCGATCATCGTCGGCGTCGCCGTGATCAACGCGCTGCACATCATCGGCAAGAAGATCGGCGAGGTGAAGCTCGCCGCCTCGGGCGCGGGCGCGGCCGGCATCGCCTGCCTCGACATGCTCGTGCGCCTCGGCGTCAAGCCGGAGAACATCCTCGTCAACGACAAGGACGGCGTGCTCTACCAGGGCCGGCCCGGCCTGTGCGGCGAACTCGAACGCTACGCGCGCGCCACGAATGCCCGCACGCTCGCCGACATCGTCGTCGGTGCCGACGTGTTTCTCGGCGTCTCCGCGGGTGGCGTGCTCACGCAAGACATGGTCAAGACGATGGCCGACCGGCCCGTCATTCTCGCGCTGGCCAATCCAACGCCCGAGATTCTCCCGGAGCTGGCCAAAGCCGTGCGTCCCGACGCGATCATCGCAACCGGGCGCTCCGACTATCCGAATCAGGTCAACAATGCTTTGTGTTTTCCGTACATTTTTCGCGGTGCGCTCGACGTCGGTGCCACCACGATCAATGCCGAGATGGAAGTGGCCAGCGTGCATGCGATCGCCGAGCTTGCGCGGCGCGAAACCTCCGATGT
>JAFEFR010000161.1 GCA_018240485.1 Pseudomonadota bacterium | reverse complement strand
GCGGCACGCAGGGCGAGCGTGGCTTGTTCGTTCGAAATGGCGACGGAAATGTTGCGCTCCGAGGCGCCTTGCGCGATCGCCCGAATATTGATGTGCGAGCGGGCGAGCGCATCGAACAGACGTGCGGCGACGCCGGGAACGCCGGCCATGCGATCGCCGACGACGGCGAGCACGCTGATGTCGCGAGAGACTTGCACGCCGGAGATCTGGCCGGCATGCAGCTCGCGCGCGAAGGCGCCTTCGATCGCCGCGCAGGCGGTATCGGCCTGGGCGAGCTTGACCACGCAGCAGATCGAATGCTCGCTCGATCCTTGCGAAATCATCACCACCGACACGCGCGCGGCACGCAACGCGGCGAACACGCGCTCCGCCGTGCCGGGCACGCCGATCATGCCGGTGCCTTCGACGTTGAGCAGGGCCAGGTCGTGGGCGAGCGTCAGCCCCTTGATCGGGCCGCTTTCATCGCCGACGGCGTCGATGCGCGTGCCGGGCAGTTCGGGCTTGAAGGTGTTGCGGATCAGGATCGGCAGGCCGCGCGCGATCGCCGGCGCCATCGTTTGCGGATGGATGACCTTGGCACCGAAGTAGGCGAGTTCGCATGCTTCGTTGTAGCTCATCGCCGACAGCGTCACCGCCTCCGGTTCGATGCGCGGGTCGGCGCTGAGTACGCCGTCGACGTCGGTCCAGATATGCAATTCGTCGCTCTTGAACAGCGCGGCAAAGATGGCGCCAGAGAAATCACTGCCATTGCGGCCGAGTACGGTATCGCGGCCTTCCGTGTCGCGCGCGATGTAGCCGGTGACGATGACGCGCGGTTGGGGATTGGCCTTGCGCCATTGCGCAAGCCTGGTCTCGGTGGATTCCCAATCGACCGCGACGCCGAGTTCTTCGTGGCGAACGACGAGCACTTCGCGCGCATCGCACCATGCGTAATCTTCGCCAAGCGAATGCAGCAGCGCATGCAGGAGCCACGACGACCAAACCTCGCCATTGCCGCTGATCGCTTCGGCAACGCCGCTGCCGGCGCCATGTAACACGGCGATCGCGTCGAGCATCTTGGCGAGTTCGTCAAAACGCGCATTCAGCCACGCCTTTGCGCTCGTCGATTGCGTGCCGAACAAGGCGTCGGCGGTGTCGAGATGGCGCGTACGCAGCACGGCGAGGCGCTCACGCCAAGGTTGGTTGGCTGATGCCGTTTTGACCAGGTCGAGCAGAGTGTCGGTGACGCCGGACATCGCCGAGACGACGACCACCTGGGTTGCCTCCGGGCGAGAGCGCACGAGTTCGGCGACATGCCGGATGCGTGCGGCGTCGGCCATCGACGTGCCACCGAACTTGTGCGCGACATGAGTCGGCGCGTCGGCATGCGGCATCGACGTCGCAGCGATTTCGGCGGGAGAGATCGATTGAGCGAGAGTGGACATGAAACCTCCGGAAGTGTTGCGCAATCTACCGAAGGTGGCGGCGCGATCCGCACCTTCGTCGAGGTGCGGGGCCGTTTGCTTGGAACTCAGTTGCGCACGACGCACCGCACCCCATCTCGGGTGGTAATGGTCGTCATCGTAGTCGTTGCGGTGCGGTGCAGCATTTCCGTAGTGGAACCGATCGTGCGAAAGCTGTCAAGCCGTTTTATCCTTTGGGCGTCTGGACGGCTATTCGGGTCGTGCGCAATGAAAGCCGGTGTGGGGGTGGAAATCACACGAGCTTCGCATTCAGTGCGTCGAACAGCAGCGGTTTGCGCCAGCCTTCGAGCGCTGCCGGCCAGGTGCGATCGGTCAGCAAGGTTTCGAGGTGGCGGCGTGGGCAAAGCAATCCTTCGGGCAAGTCGAGATGGCCGGCAATGGTAGCGACGGCCTCCTTCATCGCGGTAAGGATTTTTCTTTCGGCCAGGGTCGGCGGTGCGGGAATCGGCGCGGTGGCGGCATCGGTTTCATCCTGGGGCGCATGCAGCACGGCAAACAATTCGTCTCGCTGTGGACTGCGCAGGGCGCGTAATCCCTTGCTGCGTTCGAAAAGTTCGGCCTCGTTGGCGGGAATCTTCATCGCCAGATCCAGCGCATGCGCATCGTCGAGCAGCCAGGAACGCGGTTTGTCGAAGCGCCGTGCGGCGGATTCGCGCCAGAGCAGCAGGCGACGCAGCATGATTTGATTCGCGCGCGGCCAATCCGATGCCTGGCGGAGTGCGCGCTGTGGCTGGAGGTCGGGTGCGACATTGCGTACGCGTTCGATCATTCGCCGGCAATCTTCGGCGAGCCATTCGCTGCGGCCGAGCGTAGCGAGGGCATCGGCAAGTTGCGCATGGATCTGCGGCAGCCAGACCACGTCTTGTGCGGCGTAGTCGAGCTGCGCGGCGTTGAGCGGGCGTTGCAGCCAGTCGGAACGGGTTTCCGATTTGGCCAGATCGACGCCGAACAGGTTGGAGACGAGCTTTTGGTAGGACAAGCCGAACCCGAGTCCGGCCAATGCCGCGGCGATTTGGGTGTCGAACAGTCGCGCGGGACCTTCGGGAACGATGCCGACCAGCGCCTCGATGTCTTCGCTCGCGCTGTGCATCACGCAGAGATTGGCGGGGTCGCGCAGGCGTACGGCCAATGCGTCGTGTGCGCCGAGGTTCGGCGCGTCGATCAATGCGGTCTCTCCGCCGAGATTGAGCTGCACGAGGGCGAGAATCGGCGCAAAGGTGTTGGTGCGCATGAATTCGGTGTCGAGAGCGACGATGCCCTGGCCAGGCTGGCGGGCGATCCATGCAGCGAGTGCGGCGTTGCTGTCGATCCAATGGGGAGGTGGTGCTGTCTGCATGAGCGAGGTGTGAAGAATCCTGTAGTGCAATCCGGTGTGAGGGAGGGTGGCTTTGCGCGCTCTCGCCCGAGCCGTCTGGGTGCGATGTCTTGCGGTTGCGGCGCACGACCGCATAGCCTAAGGTTCCTCCATCGTCTTGTCAGCCGTTTTGCCACACTTCGATGATCCCCGGCAGTGATTTCGTCAACAAACAGACTGCGCTCGGCGGCGCTGCGGGCATTGCATTGTTGCTGTTCGCGTTGGCTTACCGCTTTTACCCGGAATTGCCTGGAAGACAGTCGGAACAGACTGCGCCGGGTACGGTCGCGGAGACCGGTTCATCGCCGCTTGTGACGCAGCTGCAGGGTCGAAGCAAGGTCGATGATGCACTGAGCGCCGTGCGTGAGGAAGCGGTGCGGTGGGGGCCGCCGATCAGTCTTGCGCCGCCACCGCCACCGCCGCCGAAAGCGGTGGCGGCATTGCTGAAAAAAGCCGACGAGGCCCTCGCGAAAGGCCGCTTGCTCGACGCGAGCGACGGTGCTCTCGCTTTGTACCGCAAGGTTCTCGATGCACACACGCGGAATATCGCCGCGCGCGCGGGCGTGGACAAAGTGCGAGAGGCGATCCGGAAGCAATTCGATACCGCGCTCGATGCGGGCAACGAGGACGAGGCTGCGCGGTTGATCCAGTTGCTGCACGAGCAGTCGCTCGATGATGGCCATCTCGCGGACATGGATGATCGGCTGAAACGGTTGCATGAAACGCGGCCCTTGCTCGAACGCGCTGCAGAGTTGCTGCACGGCACGGCGAAAGACAGCACGGATCTGGCAAAAAATCGCGACGCGGCATTGTCCCTGTATCGGCAAGTGATCAAGCTCGATGCGGATAATCGACTTGCCGATCAAGGCTTGGCCGATATCGAGCGGGTTTGGCTCGATCGCGCGCGGGCGGCGGCCGCGCAAGACGATTTCGCCGCCGCCGACGATGCACTGCGCGATGCGGCTGCGATCCGGCCTGGCTCGCAAGCCTTGCTCGATGCGCGCAGTCAGATTCAGGCGATTCGTCATCAACGTGCCGCGGCGACGATGGCGCAGGCGGATTCCGCACTCGATGCGGGCAATGCGGATCTCGCGCAGTCGCTGGCACAGCGCGCGTTGGGATTGAGCCCCGACCTTGCCGGCCTGGACGCCTTCAACGAACGGTTGCGCAACTTGCGGCTCTACGCAGGCTACACGGCGGGGCAGGCGATCGACGATGTCTTCGTCGATCGCAAGGGCAAGGCGCCTTCTCTCATCGTGATTCCGACCGGCCGTTTCGC
>JAFEFR010000160.1 GCA_018240485.1 Pseudomonadota bacterium | reverse complement strand
GGCCACCGTCCAGCGCGAGAGATTCGTGTGCTCGGCAATTTCCAGATTGCTCAGCCCCTGCGCAACGAGTTCGAGGATCTGCACCTCCCGCGCGGACAGCGCTTCGGATTCGATCGCGGCTGTCGTCGTCGTTTGCGGTACCGCCGCGTGCGTCACATCGGTGGCCGCAAGAATGCGCCGGGCGATGAACGGGTCGATCGGCGCGCCGCCCTTGAGCGCGGTGCGCAACAGCATCGCGATCTCCTCGTCGTCGCGCTCCTTGAGCAGATAGCCGGTCGCGCCGGCACGCAAGGCATCGAGAATCATCTCCTCGGTACTCCAGGCGGAGATCACCAGAATCGGCAACGCCGCCTCACGCGCGCGCAACCAGCCGATCAGCTCGATGCCGTTGCCGTCGGGCAGGCCCAGGTCGACCAGTGCCATCGCGAACGCATGATTCGCCGCGAGCGCCTTGGCCTCGGCGATGCTGCCGGCGCAATGCAGCACCGCGTCCCGACTCTGCGAGGCCCGCAGAATGCGGCACAGCCGCGCGAGCAGGGCGGGCTCGTCGTCGATGAGGAGGAACGATTCACACGGCGATACATTCATGTCGTGCAAGCTGCCACAGTGCGTGATGGCGGGCAATTACCGGAATGAGCGCTGAAGAGCGGCGACACAAATGCCGCCCGTTGCTGCATGCCTCGATATCCCAAGATATGCATGTCAATTCGACGATGCGGGAACCGCGACGTCATATTCCGCCCGTTGAATGCTCGCCCAGAATGCCGTTCGCTTTTCGTCCAGCCCCTCGCTCGCCACTTTCCACGCGATTTCGCGCTCCAGCATCGCAACGCCGTCATCGCTCAGCGAGCGCCCCATCAACGCATACATGTCGCACCCCAGCTCCGCCGTCTGCCTGACGGTAAGCGCAGTCGGGCTGGTGACATAGAGCATGGCGATGGACGGCGATTTCGGCAGCAATGTGGGGTCCTGATAGCGGAACGAAAACATCATCGTGCTCGGTATCGTCGCCGTCCGGGGATGGTAATCCTTCAAGTAAAAGTCGCGCAGTGCGTTGGCATTCGATGCTGTCCAGGCATTGGCCAGCACATGGCCATCCGGTGCCTTGATCGTTTCTACGCGAGGACGGATCGCGATTACATACGCAGGCCATTGATCCCACCCTGCCGGCTCGTCTTTGAAGTCATAGCCGCTCCCCACCTGAACATACGGCGTGGAAGTGCCGTCCTCCGCGAAGGAGCTCAAATTGAAATCGATTGAAAATACCGCATCGCCGCGTATAGCGGGGAAGAAATTTATTGGGCTCATTCTCTCGTATTCCACGCAGGTGTAACGAAGGGAAGTGACGCCGACATTTTTCGGCAGCTCATAAAGCTGACGCGTTCGGGCCAAAGCGATCTCGGATGCGTGCCATCGGAACCCATAACCGTCTTGGGCAACGTCGATGACGGACGTGCTGATCGAGCCTACCGCTTCCGCGGGCGTTGGCGGCGGCGGGCCGATATCCGGGATGGAGGCGGGGTTGAAGATCGCCGCGGCGGAAACGCCAATGTCGTACAAATTGGTTCGACCGAACGGCCCGTACCAGAGTTCGCGGTCCAGCTTCGGCGGCGCATACGGAATAACGTTGCCGTTGCCGACCGGGGCTTTGTCGACATCCTTGATCCAGTTCACGATCGAGATTTGCTTCAGGTAGTCGCGCAACGCTTTCCACATACGCAGATAGTCTTCGACCATCAATACGTAGTTGTTGCGGTTCTGGTTGTGCTCGCGGGAGCCTTGCCAGAGGCCCGTCGCCAGCGCGCTCGATGTAGAGAATGGAAAAGAGAACGCCAAGGATTCGATGGCATTCGCTGCATTGCGCTTGTTCTTGTAGGCTTCATCGATGGCCCGATAGGCCTTTTGCAAAGTTCCGTCGTCACCATCCACATAGGCGATGGCATCGTCAAGCAGAACGGTGAGATCGGCCAGACGCCCACTTACGAAAACGCGATCGATATCCTCGCAAGCGGAACTGCCGTCCTGAGGCGGCGGCGCCTTGAGTCGCGGAAGACACGCATCGAGTTGGACCATGATGATGTTGTTCACCGCCTGCACGTATTGCGGCAAGACGACCCAGCCATCGATCCGCGAATTCGGAACGTCGGACTTGCCGGCCCCCTTGAACAGCGGCAGATGCGTATCGCCCCAGTTGTAGATGGCGACGGCGCTTTCCTTGTACGCGGAGGCGTCGTACGCGCCGACATTGGTTTTGCGCCGACGATAGGTTTTCACCGCATTCCCGAGCCCTTCGATCTCGCTGTCGAGAAAACTCGTGTAGTAACTCTTGAATGCGTCCTTCAGTTTCTGGTCGATCATGGCCTCGACACGATCCTTGATGAGGTTCCACACCGTGTCGGCCGAGAGCCCAGGCGCGGTCGAGTCGGGCCAGAACAGCGAGATGAAAAGCCCCGCCAAACCTGCCACGGCCGTGGCGATGATGCCGATCACGGCGACGATCGGTGCGGTCGGTCCCGCGGCGACCGCAGCAATGCCCGTGATCGCTCCTGCGACTATCCAGAACGCATTCGAGGTAGCGCCCTTTGCGGCTTCGTTCGGGTCGGCCTTGGCGGGAATGACACCATTCTTGATCCCAATCGGCGGAGCAGGTCGCAGCAACACATCACAACCCGGCTCGGGGATTTCCCCAGCGGGAAGTTGAATGGGGCAGCCGAACCGATTGGTGCCGTCGGCGAAGGCCCGTATCGCGGCCCATGGCGTGCCAAGGGTGGCCGTCGCTCCCAGCAGAATGCGCCGCAACGCTTTGCGTCTGCCGAACCGAACCCATACCTCATCGTGCCCTTGCGTCATGGGAACCAACGCTTTTTCTTTAGCCTTCTCTTTCATATGCCCTCCCGCAAAGGTGAGTTCGATCGATCGGTGCTTCTCCGCCTGTTTGCCGAGGCCTGTCGCTCTCGGCAAAAAGAAGTCAAGCGATGGTGCGCAAACTGCCATGGATTGCGACGGCACGCATCGCTCAAACAAGCGATTTGCGCGGCTCGGGAAGAAGGCAACATACTCGCCTGAAAGTACCCGCCATATCGACGAACCATGATCTCCTCGAATTCATTCCGCTTCTGCCGAAACCCCACCCTCGCCGTTGGCGCCTTCGCGCTTTCGCTCGCCCTTGCCGGTTGCGCGGCGCCGGTGCGCGCCGCCTCGCAGCCAGTCGCTTGCGAAGCCGCAACCCCGCCTGTGCCCAACGAATTCTCCGGC
>JAFEFR010000015.1 GCA_018240485.1 Pseudomonadota bacterium | reverse complement strand
GGGCCGCAGACGATGGCGCTGTAGCCGGCCTGCGAGAACAGCGAGGCCTCGGTCCAGAAATCGACCGCATTGCCGATGGGCAAGCCCACCTCGTCCGCAAAGTCGCGCGCCTTGAGCCGGCGCGCTTCGGCTTGGGCGATGTCGCCCGCGGGCAGCGAAGGGCCACGGAAGGTTTCCTGAAATTCGGCCGGCTGCGCACCGCAGGCGTCGCGAAACGTCGCCAGCAGCGCATCGATATCCATCGACGGCAGCGGACGGAAACCGAAGCGCACTTCGGCGGCGGGAGCGATCATGTTCGCCTTGATGCCGCCATCGATACGGCCGATATTGAAACGCAAACCGGTCAAGCCGCCGAAACGCTGGTGCGCCTGCGCTTCGACGAAATCGAGCGCGTGTTGGCCCCAGCGAATCGCCTGGTGCAACGCGCTGTCGGTGGCCGCATTGCCGCCCGAGGCGTGACCGGCGCGGCCCTTGAAGTTCATCAGCACCGAGCTGATGCCGCGATGCGCGAGCACGGCTTCGCCGCGCGTCGGCTCGGCGACGACTACAGCCGAGAATGGGGAATCGTCCCTTCTCCCACCGGGAGAAGGTGCCCGAAGGGCGGATGAGGAAACAGCCTCGATCGATTGGATCGGTGCCGCAGACGGCAGCGCGTTTCCCTCATCCGGCGCTTCGCGCCACCTTCCCCCGGCGGGGGAAGGAAAAGACTTCAAAAACGCCGCGATGCAGCGCGCGTCGTTCGCTTCCTCGTCGGTCGTGAACAGGAATGCCGCATCGTCGTCAGTCTGCGCCGCCGCGGTCAGCAGTGCCGCCGCAGCGCCTTTGATGTCGCAGGCGCCGAGGCCGATCGCATGCGAGTCGGTCACGCGAAGATCGAACGGGCTTGCCGTCCAATGCGGCGAATCGGGCACGGTGTCCAGATGCACGTTGAACAGCACCTTCGGCCTGCCGCGCACGGCAAACAGGCTGACCGCACCGGCGCCGTGATCGGTGACCGTGCAGCCGAAGCCGGGCAGATGCGCGCGCAGGTAGTCGAAAATGCCGCCCGTGCCGATCGCGCGCGGCGGATTGCGCGTGTCGAATGCGACGAGGGCGCGCAAGTGGTCGAGAGTGGTGGCAAGTAGCGGATTCATCGATTCTTTCTTTGTTCGTCATTCCCGCGCAAGCGGGAATCCAGTTTCTTCTTTTGCTGCTTTTCGATTCGAAGTCATCAGGGGCAAGATGGATTCCCGCTTGCGCGGGAATGACGGTATTGGGAATTTCACTTCGTCCTGTTCACTTCGGCCCACAGCGTCGAGCTCATGCCGTACAGGCGGATAAAGCCCTCGGCTTCTTCGACGCCCCAGTCGGCCGACTGCGCGTAGGTCGCGCCCCTGGCGTTGAGGATGTGCGGCGATGTCACCGCGACCGCAGCGACGTTGCCGCCGTGCGTTTCCAGCGTGACTTCGCCATTGACGCAACGCTGCGAGGAGGCGAGAAACGCTTCGAGGTCGGCCTTGAGCGGATCGTGGAAGAAACCTTCGTAGACCAGTTCGACCCAGGCGCGCGCGACTTCGGGCTTGAAGCGGTT
>JAFEFR010000159.1 GCA_018240485.1 Pseudomonadota bacterium | reverse complement strand
TCATGCGTGGATGCTAGAGCGAATGCGCCAGCGGCGCGACCACGTGCAGCACGAGATCGGCGCTGAAATGCGCGAGCATCGCGTGTTCGAGGCCGCGTTTGCAGTAAAGCCAGCCGAATGCGAGACCGAGCAGAGCGTTGTAGCCAACGATGCGCAGGACGATCGCCAGATCGAGTGTCGTCAGCTTTGCCGCCAGCGGCAGATGGCCGGCGCCGAACAGCAGCGCGGCAGCGACGACTGCGATGCCGAGCGCCCATGATCGCCGCAAGCGTGTGCGCGTCAACAGCCATGCGATCGCGGTCAGCATGAACAGGCGCAGCTGAATCTCCTCGACAATGCCGCCGTAGAACGAGGCGAGCGCGCCCTGCCATGGCGCCGGCGCGAGTTTCGTCGCGTGCGCGGCGGTTGCACCCAGCGGCTCGCCGAACAGAGCGATGAGGCCGAGCAGGAGCAACGCGCCGGCCACGCCGATGCCGGCAGCCCACCACCAACCGGACGCCGCGGGTTTGATGCGATCCGGATACAGGCGCGCGGCGAACCACGGCGCGCCAAGATCGAGCGGAGCGCCGAGCTTGAGTCCCGCCCAGGCGAGCAGGAAACCGATCACGCCGCCTTGCAGCGCTTGCGCGGCGATCACGACCGCCGCTGCGACCGGCAGCTTGTCGAACGCGTGCGGTTGCAATGCCAGCACATACGGAAACAGCGCCAACGTGGCGAACAGCGATGCCGTACCGAGTACGAGCGCGACGCGCAGCTGCGGAGGCGACGCGGTCAATTTCGCTCCTTTTCCGATTTCGCGGGCTCGAATGTTTTCATCCGCCCCGCCTTGCGCAGCGCGTCGCGCAGCAGGTATTCGATCTGCGCGTTGACGCTGCGCAGTTCGTCGTCGGCCCAGCGCTGCACGGCGTCGAGCACCTCGGCGCCGATGCGCAGCGGATAGGCTTTCTTATCGGCGGCCGACATGGAGGCTATGCCGGCGAAGCCGGCATTCGAATCATCTTTTTGATTGTTGAGCGCATCAGCCCTTTCCTCCCCAACGCCATTTGGGTTTCTCGCCCTTGATCCAGCAAACCGCGATCAGCGCGAAGGTCAGCAGCACCAAATAGACTGCAAATGCGATGAAGGATGCGTGCGTTGTTGGCTTGCCAAGGAGGATGTAGGCGCCACCGATCACGAGCAGGAAGTATCCCGCGAAGACCAGCCAGCCCTGCCATACCACCGGAGGCCCCCAACCCCAACCGTAGCGCTTGGCGGGAAACCAGATTTCGCGTTGTTTATCCTCGCCCATGACGTTCTCCACGCTTAGTTATACAACGTGCCGGTATTGACGATGGGCTGGGTACCGCGCTCGCCGCACAATACGACGAGCAGGTTCGACACCATCGCCGCTTTGCGTTCTTCGTCTAGCTGCACCACGCCTCGCGACTTCAATTGATCCAGCGCCATCTCGACCATGCTCACCGCGCCTTCGACGATGCGCGTGCGTGCGGCAATGATGGCGCTGGCCTGTTGGCGTTGCAGCATGGCTTGCGCGATTTCCGGCGCGAAGGCGAGATGCGAAATGCG
>JAFEFR010000158.1 GCA_018240485.1 Pseudomonadota bacterium | reverse complement strand
TTCCGTTGCCTGCTCCCAGCCATCGTCCTCGCGCGTGCTCGTGCGCGACTCGAAGCGGCCTTCGGGATTCGACGGCGCACCGCGGCCCTTGATCCGTGCCGGCACATCGAGGCGATCTGAGTAGTCTGGCGTGCGTTCGCGGCGCATGGCGCGAGTATGCGCCGCGGCCGTCTCAGGAGCTGCGAAACCGGATCGCGCTCGCTCAGCCATCCAGCGACGCGCGGAAGGAAAACCGCCGCGTCAGCGTTTGTCCCGGCGCGAGCACGGTCATGCCGTTCGCCACCGCGCCGCCCGCCAGATTCACCGCGTCGGCCGCATGGTCGACCGGCTCGAAGCAGAAGAAGTCGCGCTGCGCCGGCACGTAGACGATGTAGCGATCGACATCGGCGACGATAGCCACACGCAATCGCTGCTGTGGCCAATGGATCGCCGCGCGGCCGTTCCAGCCGTCGAAAAAATTGTCCAACCCATCGGGCAGTGCGGCCTCAGCGGCGAAATCCCAGGCCGCCGGCACGGCGATGCGCTCGACCGGCAGTGGCGTGCGTCCGTCGTTGCGCCAGACGCCCTGCGCCGGCGCATGCAGGCTGACCGCGCCGTGGCGCGGAAAAAACGGATGCAGGCCGAGGCCGAACGGCAGGGCGAGGGCGCCGGTGTTGGTCGCGCTCAAGGTCACGGCGAGCGTGCCGCCGTCGAGCGCGTAGCGCAGCACGGCGCGATAGCAGTAGCCCGTCGCCGCGGTTTCTTCGAGCGTCAGCGCCACCTCGGTGGCCGACGCCTCAGCCACCTGCCATGCGCGCTGCCAGCCGCTGCCGTGGATCGGCCACGGCTCGTCCGCGCGATTGCGCGCCAACTCGACGCGGCGGCCGTCGATGGAAAAGCCGCCGCCCGATATGCGACCCGACCACGGAATCAGCGGATAGCAGGCTAGGCGGTTCGGGTCGGGCGCGATCGACGACGGCGCTACGCGGTCGAACGCGCGCATCAGCGGCAGTGCCGCGCCGTGCGCGATCCAGTCGAAACGGACGAGTCCTCCGCCCCATGCGGGTTCGATCTCGAGCCGCAGCGAATCGCTCGCCAGAATCATTCGCCCGCTCCGCCGCGGATCACAACGCGCTGATGCGATAGATCGCGGTCGCGTGCGGCGCGAGCCTGACCTCGATCGCGCCGTCGCCCTGTGCATCGACATGTTCCCACAGGTCGCGCACGGTATACTTTTTCTCCTTGTCGAGGCCGAGTTCGTCTGCGGCGACCTTCACGTCTTTCGCGGAGCGGCCTTCGTTGAACACGGCGACCGCGCGGCTGCCGTCGTGCAAGGGTTTGACGATGACATGCACCCCGTCGCGCACGCGGATGCGCTTGCCCTGCACGCCGAGTGCGTCCTGATCGACCGCGATCACTTCCTTGTTGGTGAGGATG
>JAFEFR010000157.1 GCA_018240485.1 Pseudomonadota bacterium | reverse complement strand
TGCGCCGCATCGAGGGCGGTATGGGATTGGCCGAGCGAGGCCGACAATTCGTTGACCCTGGCGTCGAGCTTGGCCTTTGCGTCCTGCGCCAGCGACAGCGTCTGCGCGAGCTGGGCGATCTGCGCGTTGAGGTCGGCCAGCGCCTTGTTCTTGCCGGCGAGCGTCTGCGACAGCACGAACTGGCCGATCGCGAACAGCATCAGGACGAAGATCATGACCAGGATCAGGCTGGTCAGCGCATCGACGAATCCCGGCCAGATGTCGAGCCCTCTACGGCGGCGTGCGAGTGAGTTCATGCCGGCTCTGTAGTTCGCGGACTGCGGTGAGTGCTTTGGCCGTCATTCCCGCGAACGCGGGAATCCATCTTGATTGGTTCCGAAGAGAAAAACTGGATTCCCGCTTTCGCGAGAATGACGGTGGAAGAGGATACTGCCGCGCGGAGATTCATCCGCGATGTGCTCCATTTTTTGCGTCGACGGCAGCGGCGATGGTGCGCGAGAGTAGACGGAATTCTTGGCGCAGATCGTCGCTCATGCGCGCGCCGTTGCCCGGCGTGGCGGCGAGCGTCTTCAGCACGTTCTTCAATTCTTCCTGGGTTTCGCTCATGCCGCGCATTTCGCGCGATTCGCGGCCGAGCAGGTCGGCCAGGCGCGCGAGTTGCGCGTTCAGCTCGCCGAGTTGCTCGGACGAGTTGCGCCGCTCGCGCTCGGACTCGACCAGCGCGCGCTGCATGCGTTCCAGGCCATCGGCCGTCTGTTCGAGCAGGGCTTGCACATAGGCCGGCACGTTCGCCTCGCCGTCGCCCTGCAATGCGCCGGACGACAGCCGCGTCTGTCCCGACAGCCATTCTTCGAGTTCGTTGTAGAAGCGGTTCTGGGCGTGGCCCGCCTGCAAGTCGAGAAACCCGAGCACCAGCGAGGAGGCGAGGCCGAACAGCGAGGTCGAGAAACTCGTCGACATGCCGGACAGCGGCTCCTTCAGATGTTCTTTGAGATCGTTGAACATCGCGGCCGGGTCGGTGCCGACGCCGAGCGAACCGATGATATCGGCGACCGAGCGGATCGTGACGAGCAAGCCCCAGAACGTGCCGAGCAGGCCGAGAAAAATCGCGAGGCCGACGAGATAGCGCGACAGATCGCGCGATTCCTCCAACCGCAGGTATATCGAATCGAGCAGCGAACGCAGGCTGGTCGTCGACAGCGAGAACTTCGAGCGCTCGCGCCCGGCCAGCATGCGCGCCATCGGCGCGAGCAGCTTCGGCGGCGGCAAGGGGCGTGACGGATCCGATCGTTTGAAGGTCTCGATCCATTCCACCTCGCGCGACAGTTGCAGCACCTGGCGCAGGTTCCAGGCGATGCCGAACAGCAGCACGAGGAGAATGACGCCGTTGAAGAACGGATTCGCCTGAAAGTTCGCGAGCAGCCTCGGTGCGAGCAGACCGGCCAGGACGGCGACGGCGATGAGGAATCCCCCCATCCAGACGAGCGCTTGAGTCGGTTTGGTCATGGTGAGTGCGGTTGCCCGACGATCCTGGATAGGCGAAGTCTGATTTGACCGGATTTCGCGCGCAAAGGTTCCGCATTCGACGTCGCTTTGCCTTCGCACGCGATATACCCCGGATCGGGGGAAAGTGTGACAATGAGCACGCTTAATCAGCCGCAAGGGGGTGCGGATGAAGACGTTGGTTGTCCAATCGTATCGCACGCGCGATGTCGCGCCGTGGCTCAACGACTGTCTGCGCACGGTGCGCGAGTGGGCGGCTTTGCGCGGCTACACGCATGAATTTCTCGATGATCGGTTTTTCGATTACTCGCCGGCGTGGGTGCGCGATCGTTGCGGCGCGCAGGTGCTGCCGGTCACCGATATTGCGCGTCTGTATCTCTTGCGGGAAAAGCTGCGCGGCGAATGGGATCGGGTCGTCTGGATCGATGCCGACGTGCTGGTTTTCGATCCCGACCGCTTCGTTCTCGACGAGGCCGCGCCGTATGCGTTGTGCTTCGAGCAGACCTTCTCGTTCCAACCCGATTTCGGCATGCATATCGGCGAAGCCATCAACAATGCGGTGATGTTTTTTGTCGGGAGCCATCCGTTGATCGATTTCTGGATTTGCGCGGCGGAGGAAACCCTGCGTGCATCCGAGCCGGATCGAATCGCGGCAACGCAGGTTGGCACCCGTTTTCTGTCCGCGCTGGGCAATGCGATGCCGATCCGGACGATGCGCAACGTGGGTTTGTTTGTGCCGCCGTTGATTCGGGATATCGCCGCTGGCGGCGGCGTGGCGCTCGATCGGTGGGCCGAACGGTTACGGCAGCCGATCGCAGCCGCCAATCTTTGCCGGTCGATGCAGGATCGGGAATTCAGCGGCGCCACGGTGGGCGCGGCGGAAATGCAGAAGGCAGTAAACCGGTTGCTGCAAACGCGAGGCGGCGTCGTCAACGATCGCGTCGGCACCTCGCAAGCGTGTCCGTTTCACAACGTCGTCAGGTTCGCATAAGCCAGCACCAGCCATTTCGACCCTGCCGCCTCGAAGTTGATTTGCACGCGCGCATGCGCGCCGGCGCCTTCGGCGTCGACGATCACGCCGTCGCCAAAACTCGCGTGGCGCACGCGCTGGCCAAGTTTCAACTGGGCGACTTCCAGGGCATCAGCAGCGTAGTGGTTCGCCGACAATGGCCGCGAGACCTGCACCCGCGGGCGTACTTCGTGCAGCAACTCGCGCGGCAACTCGTGCAGGAAACGCGAAGGGCGGTTGTAGCTTTCCATGCCATGCAAACGACGCGATTCGGCATACGACAGCAGCAGCGTTTCGCGCGCGCGCGTGATGCCGACGTAGGCGAGGCGGCGCTCTTCCTCGATGCGACCGGGTTCGTCGAGCGAGCGTTGGTTCGGGAACAGGCCATCTTCGAGGCCGACCAGAAACACGATCGGAAACTCCAGCCCCTTGGCCGAGTGCAGGGTCATCAATTGCACGCAGTCTTCCCAGGCTTCGCCCTGCGATTCGCCGGCTTCGAGCGCGGCGTGGGCGAGAAAGGCGGCCAACTCGCTCAAGTTCGCTTCGAGGTCTTCGGGGGTGCGCTCGAAGCGGCTGGCGACGTTGACCAATTCGTCGAGGTTCTCCACGCGCGACTCGGCGCTGCCGCGCGAATCGGCTTCGTAGAAATCGCGCAGGCCGCTCTTCTGGATCGCGAGGTCGATTTGTTCGGCCAGGGTCAAGCTCGCGTCGTCGCGACTGTCGGCGTGCGCAGCGTTTCCCTCTCCTTCATCGCCGGCGATGGGCGAGGGGAGTGGGGGGAGGGTGCCCGCACAATCGCGGGCGAGGCTTTCGATCAAATCGACGAAGCTACGCAGCGCGTTTTTCGCACGTCCGGCCAAGCCGCCGGCGATGAACTCGGCGAGCGTCGCATCCCACAATGAACTCGCATCGCGGCGTGCGCGCTGGCGCAGCGCATCGAGCGTGCGCGTGCCGATGCCGCGCGTGGGTGTGTTGATGGTGCGCTCGAACGCGGCGTCGTCGTGGCGATTGGCGACGAGGCGCAGATAGGCGAGCGCGTCCTTGATTTCGGCGCGGTCGAAAAAACGCAAGCCGCCGTAGACGCGATAGCGGATGTCGTGCTGGATCAGTTGTTCTTCGAAATTGCGCGACTGCGCATTCGAGCGGTACAAAATCGCGCAGTTGCGCGCATTGCCGCCCTCGCGCAGGTGCGTGCGAATCGCTTCGATCACGTAACGCGCTTCGTCCTGCTCGTTGTAGGCGGCATACAGCGAAATCGGCGCGCCGGCATCGCCCGCCGTCCACAATTGCTTGCCGAGGCGCTGCGGATTGTTGGCGATGATCGCGTTGGCGGCCTTGAGGATCGTCGCCGTCGAGCGGTAATTTTGTTCGAGGCGAATCGTCTTTGCACTCGGAAAATCGCGCAGAAAGTGCTGCACGTTCTCCACCCGCGCCCCGCGCCAGCCGTAGATGGCCTGATCGTCGTCGCCGACCACGAATACCTTGCCGCTGTCGCCGGCGAGCACGCGAATCCACGCGTATTGCAGCGTGTTGGTGTCCTGGAATTCGTCGATCAGCAAATGCCGCCAGCGCTCGCGATAATGCGCGAGCAAGGCCGCATCGGTGAGAAACAACTCATGTGCGCGCAGCAGCAACTCGGCGAAGTCGACGAGGCCGGAACGCTGGCACTGCTCTTCGTACGCCGCGTAGATATCGACGAGGCTGCGCGTGAGCGGATTGCCTTCGCGCTCGAAACTCGCCGGGCGCTTGCCTTCGTCTTTCGCCGTGTTGATGAACCACATCGCCTGGCGCGGCGGGAACCGCGATTCGTCCAGGCCCAGTGTGGCGACGGTGCGCTTGATCAGGCGCAATTGATCGTCCGCGTCGAGAATCTGGAACGTCTCCGGCAGCTTCGCCTCGCGCCAATGTTGGCGCAGCAGGCGATGGGCGATGCCGTGAAACGTGCCGATGGTCAGGCCGCGCGTGTTGGCCAGCGAGGCGCGTTCGAGCAGCGTCTGCGCGCGTGCGCGCATCTCGCCCGCCGCCTTGTTGGTGAACGTGACCGCGAGCACCGACCAGGGCGAGGCGCGCTCGACTTCGAGCAACCAGCCGATGCGATGCGTGAGCACGCGCGTCTTGCCCGAGCCCGCGCCCGCCAGCACCAGATAGTGACCGCACGGCGCGCTGACCGCTTCGCGCTGGGCCGGGTTCAGATCGTCGAGCAAATAGGAAACATCCATCGCGCGCATTGTAGCGGTGAGCGAGGATTTCGGCGTGGCGTTGCGAGTGGCCGCGAATCTGCGGTCGTGTTGCTGCGGCAAGTGCAAACAAGCGGATGGGGGAGAGAAGCGCCCGATCAGCTTGCCTGCGGCTCCATCGCGATGCGCATCGACAGGTCGATGGCGCGCACATGCTTGGTCAGCGCGCCGACCGAGATGAAATCGACGCCAGTCTCGGCGATTTCGCGCAGGCGTTCGAGGGTGACGCTGCCGGAGACTTCCAGCGCCACGCGCCCGGCGACGTGGGTGACGGCGCGGTGCAGGTCGGCGGGTGAAAATTCGTCGAGCATGATGCGGTCGACGCCGGCGGCGAGCGCCTGATCGAGTTCGGCGAAATTTTCCACTTCCACTTCGAGCAGCAGCGTGGGATGCGCGGCGTGCGCCGCGGCGACGGCGGCGGCGAGCGAGCCGGCTGCGGCGATATGGTTTTCCTTGATGAGGATGGCATCGAACAGGCCGATGCGGTGATTGCTCGCGCCGCCGCAGCGCACGGCGTACTTCTGCGCGTAACGCAAACCGGGAATCGTCTTGCGTGTGTCGAGGATGCGCGTGCGCGTGCCGCGCACGGCGTCGGCGTACTGCGCGGCGACGGTGGACGTGGCAGAAAGAGTCTGTAAAAAATTCAGCGCCGAGCGTTCCGCGCCAACCAGTGCGCGTGCGTTGCCGCGCAGCGTGCACAAAGTTGCGGCGGCGGCGACGCGATCGCCGTCGCGTGCCAGCCATTCGATCGCAACGGCAGGATCGCGCGCGCGGAAACAGGCGTCGAACCAGGGCGTGCCGCAGAGCACGGCATCCTCGCGCGTGATCACCGTGGCGCTGGCTGTCGCGTCGGCGGGCAGCAGGTCGGCGGTGGCGTCGCCCGCGCCGAAATCTTCGGCGAGTGCGCGCGCCACGTCTTGTGCGACGAGGGCGGCATCGGGCGGAAGCAACTCGCTCATCCAGTCAGAGCGGAAAGCCGTGCAATTGCAGCGTGCCGATGCCTTCGTCGGCGAGCATCACCGGGATATCGTCCTCGATGCGGTAGATGACCTTGCCGTCGGTCGTGATCAGGCCGGCCTTGAGCGGTGCGGACACGCTTGCGCCGGCAACGGTCTTGATCGCGGCGGTCGCGATCTCGTGGTTGAGCGCGTCGAGTTGCGGGCGACCGAGCGGTTTGACCGGGACTTTGCTTACCGGATCGCAGAGGATGTCGAGCAGACGTTTGTCCATGCAGTGAAGATGCGTGATGCGTGAAGTGCCCGTAGAATAGCGTTTTTGCACCGGCCTCGCCATGAACCAGCACACCGCGCCAGCGCGCATCGGCATCGTCATGGGCTCGCGCTCGGACTGGGAAACGATGCGCCACGCCGCTGAAACGCTGGCCAGACTCGACATCGCCCACGACGTGCAAGTCGTCTCCGCGCATCGCACGCCGGACCTGCTGTTCGACTACGCCGAGCAGGCCGCCGCGCGGGGGCTCAAGGCGATCATCGCCGGCGCCGGCGGCGCCGCGCATCTGCCCGGCATGCTCGCGGCCAAGACCGCACTGCCCGTACTCGGCGTACCGGTGCAGTCGCACGCGCTCAACGGCATGGATTCGCTGCTGTCGATCGTGCAGATGCCGGCCGGCGTGCCGGTGGCGACGTTCGCGATCGGCAAGGCCGGGGCGACGAATGCGGCGCTGTTCGCTGCCAGCCTGCTCGCGCTCGACGACATCGCCGTGGCGAAGGCTTTGCACGAGTTCCGCGCGGTGCAGACGCAAGCCGTGCTCGACAAACCCGACCCGCGCACATGAAAACCATCGGCATCCTTGGCGGCGGCCAACTCGCGCGCATGATCGCGTTGGCCGGCGCGCCGCTCGGCGCACGCTTTCTCGTCGTCGACAACGTCGCCGATGCCTGCGCGAGTCAGGTCGCGCCGCAGATTACCGCCGACTGGCGCGATTTCGCCGCGCTCGAAGACTTCGCCAAACGCATCGACGTGGCCACATTCGATTTCGAGAACGTGCCGGCCGACACCGCGCACTGGCTGGCCGAACGCGTCGCCGTGTTTCCCAATCCGCGCGCGCTCGCCACGACGCAAGATCGTCTCGTCGAGAAAACATTGTTTCGCGAACTGGGCCTCGACACGCCCGCGTTTGTCGCCGTGGACAGTCGCGCCGATCTCGATCACGCGCTGGTCGAAATCGGTTACCCGGCCGTGTTGAAGACCCGCCGACTCGGTTATGACGGCAAGGGTCAGTTCCGGATCAAGTCTCCAGCCGATATCGATGTCGCCTGGGCGGCGCTCGGCGGGGCGGCGCTGATCCTCGAAGCCTGGGTTGCGTTCGAATGCGAAGTCTCGCTCGTTGCCGTGCGCGGGCGCGATGGTGCCTTTTCCACATATCCACTCGTGCAGAATTGGCACGAAGAGGGCGTCCTTTCGGCCACGCTGGCGCCCGCGCCGAATTCCGAAGGGTTGATCGAAGCCGCCACGCGCCACGCGCGCGCGATCGCCGAACATCTCGATTACGTCGGCACGTTCGCGCTGGAATTGTTCGTCAAGGATGGCCAGTTGCTCGGCAACGAGATGGCGCCGCGCGTGCATAACTCCGGGCACTGGACGATCGAAGGCGCGCCGTGCAGCCAGTTCGAAAATCACGTGCGCGCGGTGCTCGGCTTGCCGCTCGGCGACACGTCGGTACTCGGCACGGCGGTGATGCTCAACTTCATCGGCGAGCTGCCTGATGCGACTTCCGTGCTCGCCGAACCGCGCGCGCATTGGCACGACTATGGCAAGTCTCCACGCGCAGGCCGCAAGGTCGGCCATGCGACGCTGTGCGCGGCAACCGTCGCCGAAATGCGCGAGCGCCTCGTCCACGTCGCGCGCGCGCTCGGGCGCGAGGCGCAGGCCGCCCCGGTGCTTGCCGCGTTGTAGAACGACAGGCACGTCGTTTTCGCTGAAGACCATCATGTCGATTGTGGCCGTTGCGCGTGAGCGAAATCCTGCGTCGCGAGATGGGTGAGCGCGGGCTTCCGTCGCGCGCGTGCTACGCTGCCGCGGTAACCACGGGGAATCGCGGATGGCAGCGCGGAAATCGCTGGGTGTGCTCGATCTGGTGTTGTTCAACACCGTGGCCATCGTCGGCCTGCGCTGGGTGGCGTTGGCCGGGCATTCGGGGCCGTCGTCGCTGACCCTGTGGCTGCTCGCGGCGCTGGCGTTCTTCATCCCGCAGGGTCTGTGCGTGATGACGCTGTCGTCGGCGCTGCCGAAGGAAGGCGGCCTGTACGTGTGGGTCGGCGAAGCGTTCGGCGAACGCCAGGGCTTCCTGGTCGGCTGGGTGTATTGGGCGTCGACGTTGCTGTATTTCCCGACGTTGGCGCTGAGCACGGCGATCTTCGGCCTGTACATCTTCAACGGGCGGTTCGCCGCACTGGAACACGCGCACGCCTACGCCATCGGCGCGTCGCTGGCGCTGCTCGCCATCGCGCTGGCCTGCAATACGGTGGGCAGCAACGCCGGGCGCTGGTTGCAAAACCTGGGTGGACTCGCGCAATGGCTGCCTTCGCTGGTGGTGATGGTCGTGGGCATGGTCGCGTTGTTCGCCGACGGATCGGCCACGCCGATGCCGGCGGCATCGTTCGCGCCGTCGTTTTCCAACTTCGACACGATCATTTTCTTCTCGCAAATCTGCTTCGCCTATGCGGGGCTGGAACTCGCCTTGATTCTCGCCGGCGAAATCCGCGAACCGCGGCGCACGATTCCGCGCGCGCTGCTGATTTCCGGCGTCGTCATCGCCGCCATCTACATGCTCAACACCCTGGCGCTGATGTGGGCGTTGCCGGCGGAGGACATCTCGATCATCGCCGGGGTCAATCAGGCCATCTCGCAAGCCGGTGCCGCACACGGCATGCCATGGCTCGGGCCGCCGGTGGCGTTGCTGATGACCTTGGCCGGCGTCGGCGGACTGGGCGCGTGGATGATCGGTACCGCGCGCCTGTTGTTCGTCGGCGGCATGGATCGCCTGCTGCCGCCTGCGCTCGCGCGCGTGCATCCGCGCTGGGGTACGCCCTACGTCGCGTTGCTGGTGCAGGGGACGCTCGCCGCGCTGTTCGTCGTCATCGCCAATCAGGGTGCCTCGGTGCATACCGCGTACCTGATTCTGGTCGACGCCACCGCGATCTTGACGTTTATTCCCTATCTTTACCTGTTCGCTGCGGCCATTGCCTTGCGCACGCACATCGTACGCACGACCGGCGCGCTCGCCATTCCCGGTGGCACGTCGGGCAGCCTGCTCGTCAACGGCATCGGCTTTCTCACCACCGTCGGCGCCATCGTGCTGGCGCTAGTGCCGCCGTCGGACACGAGCGACAAGGCGGAATTCTTCCTCAAGGTACTCGGCGGCACGCTCGGATTTGTCGTTGCCGGCCTCGTGTTGTACCGGCTGGCGAAACGCCGCGCGCAGCGTTAGCGCGCACGTTCAGACGCCGCTTGCCGCGTCGGGCGACTCGCGCAGCACGCGGAACAATTCGCGCATGGCATGCGGCGGCGTGCCGCGCTCGCGTTCGTTGCGCGCCTGGCGGGCGAGCGTGCGCAGGCGCTGGCGGTCGGCCTGCGGGTGTTGCGCGAGATAGTCGTTGAGCGCGTCATCGCCGCCGTCGATCAGGCGGTCGCGCCATTGCTCGATGCGATGCAGGGCGGCAGCCTCGCGGCGCAGGTCGCCGCGGTCGTGTTCGAGCGTGGCGCGGATCGCATCGAGCTCGGCATCGTCGAGCTTGCGCATCTGCTTGGCCAGAAACTGCGTCTGCCGCTTGCGCGCAATCTGCTGCGTGACCGCGCGCGCGCGGCGAACTTCGTCGCGCAGGTCGTCGTCGAGTGGAACCCGACCCAACTGGGTGTCGGTCATCTCGACCAGCGCGTGCGCAAGGCGCAGCACGTCGAGCGCTTCGCGACGCAATTGGCTGCGACTGGGAGCGTCGTTGGTGTCGGCAGGGTCGAAATCGTGATCGTGTGGGGGCATGTCGAAAAACCTGAGCGTATTTCCGCGTTGACGCAAAGGCGCTCTGAAATTGTCGCTGGCTTCGCCGATAATAGCCGATTGACCCCAAAGGCTGCCGAGTGAACACCGTCATTGCCGCACAAACCAGCGCCATGCGCGAGGACGACAGCCTCGCCCAGCTCGATCGCCTCGCCGAACTGGCCGAGGATGTGATTCGCCGCTGTCGCGCCGCCGGCGCGAGCGAAGTCGAAGTCGGCGCCAGCATCGAGACCGGGCTCAACGTCGGCGTGCGCCTGGGCGAAGTGGAGACGGTGGAGCACTCGCGAGATCGCGGCTTTGGCGTGACCGTGTATTTCGGCAAGCGCAAAGGTTCGGCGAGCACCGCCGATCTCGCCGCCGACTCGATCGGCAAAACCATCGAGCAGGCGTGTGCCATCGCGAAGTACACCGAGGCGGATCCCTGCGCCGGGCTTGCGGATTCGGCGCGCCTTGCCGTCGATTTTCCCGATCTGGATTTATGGCACCCCTGGCACATCGATGCGCACGAAGCCATTCGCCTGGGGCTTGCCATCGAGGATGCGGGGCGCGCCATCGCCGGTATCGAGAACTCCGAAGGCGCCTCGGTGCAGGCCGGCGAGGCTTTGTCGGTATTGGCCACATCGGCCGGATTTCTCGGGCGCGAACGCGGCACACGCCACATGCTCTCGTGCGCGCTGATCGCCGAGGACGACGCCGGCATGCAGCGCGACTACTGGTACGAATCGGTGCGTGCGGCGGAGGATTTCGGCGATCCCGCCGCCATCGGGCGCATCGCCGCCGAGCGCACCCTCGCGCGGCTGAATGCGCGCGAGTTGTCCACGCGCGAATCGCCCGTGCTGTTCGCGCCCGAGGTCGCGCGCGGATTGATCGGCCATCTGATTTCGGCGGTGTCGGGCGGTGCGCTGTATCGCAAGTCGAGTTTCTTGCTCGATCACGCAGGGAAAAGCGTCTTCCCGGATTTCGTGGGCATCATCGAAAAACCGCATCTGCGGCGCGGAAACGCCTCGGGCAACTTCGATGGCGAGGGCGTGGCGACGAGCGAGCGCGCACTGATCCGCGGCGGCGTGCTCGAACGCTATGTTCTCGGCAGCTACTCCGCGCGCAAGCTCGGCCTCGAATCCACCGGCAACGCCGGCGGCATCCACAATCTGATCGTGAAAACGGGCGGCGACGACTTCGCCACGATGCTGGCCAGACTCGGCACCGGTTTTCTCGTCACCGAACTGATGGGGCAGGGCGTGTCGATCGTGACCGGCGATTACTCGCGCGGCGCATCGGGATTTTGGGTCGAGAATGGCGCGATCGCCTACCCGGTGGAAGGCGTCACCATCGCCTCGAATTTGCGCGACATGTTCCGCCGCATCATGGCCATCGGCGCCGACGTCGATCCACGCTCGCACATCCTGACCGGCTCGATTCTGATCGAGCGGATGACCATCGCCGGGGCGTGACGACGCACGCATGTCGAGACATGGAATTCATTCGATGTCAGGGACGAATGTCGATGGTGCAGTATGCGGACATGGCATGGTATGGCCGACATTGCAGGCACTCGAACTCGTACCCTTGCATCTTCACCGAGGGGGGGGGGTAAATTCAATATTGCAGGGGTAGCAAATTTGCTGGGGTAGCAATGATGAAAGCTTCTACGATTGTAAGTTGTATTCTTTTGGCCACGGGTTGCATTGGGTTGACGGCGTGTTCCGGTGTCAGGTGGCGCGTTTATGTCGACTGCGATGTGCGAAACGGAAGCAAAAGTTGCAGGGTGGGCGGAGAAGGTTCGGGGTCAATCCCGCTGAACTTGGCCAATAGATCGACGATGCAAAAATTTCTTGCGAATGTGGCGAGTATTGGAAGCGCGGCGGATTTCTCGATCGACGTTTCCGGGTCGACTATCGCGTACCCAACCTCCGGTCAAGTCACCGTTACCCTTTCGGTTTCGTCTACCGGGGCGGTTGAGGCCGTTGGAGTGTTTCCCTGGATACGCACTGGTAGCGTCATTCGGTTGAGCGATCCCGGCAGCGTGGATGCTTGGGCGATTGCGAACAGCGACGATGCCGACAGCATGGCCTATGATTTGGTGCCGTTCGAGGCCAATTTTGCCGACGGCAGCAATACCATTGCGGCGACGTCGTATTTTCAAGGTGCGGCGACGGCATCATCGGCATCCGAATTCACTTATTGTAACAACGACCCAAGGCATCCATCAGAAGATGCGTGCATGTCGCAGTAACATCGTTCGGACGCTTGCCTACCTCGCGCGCTTCGGCGCGCGAGGTGTTTTGCTGGTACTGATGGCTGTTGGGCCGGTGGCATGTGTCTCGGTTCCGCAATCGTTGCTCGTGGCCTCGGATGCTGAGGGTGCGGCAACTCAGGTTTGGCATTTTGGCGGATTCGCCATTGTCCGCACAGACAGCTTCGTGTCAGGCAAGGTTGAGGAGAATTGGGAGCATACAGCTCATCAAAACTGCGCTGACGGGCCGGTTCGCGCGCAGGTGAGTTGGGTTGATTCACGCATTTCCCGCGAGGATGCGACCGAAGCGTGCAAATGGGTTATATCCGCTGTGCAATATACGTACAGCTACTCGCCGGAAACCGTTCCGTTACGCGAGTACCGCCTCGATCTGGTGACCGGGGACAAACGGCACAAGACCAGCCGGTGGAGTTGGACGCCACTAGGGACCCTCCAACCTCGCTACGTTGCGCGTTGGCGGCCCGAGGAGAGTAGAACGCGAGCGGACATCGTTGACCTGTTCGCTCACGAAAGTATTCATCTTCTCACACGATTGCGCACGTTGCGAAAGACGATTGAAACAGAAGAGCAGACTGCCTATCTCACTGGAGCATGTGCGCAACTACAAACGACGGGAACGCTGGACAAGCGCCAGTTGCGCAGGGCCGCATTGGTGGAAAACGCGTCGAGCGAGCTTCATGCTTCCAGTGCGGCGGGGATGAGAGTCAGCGAGATGCTGGGCCCTATCGTTAGCGATGACTTGGTTTATTTGAATTCGCAAAATGGCCGTCAGATCACCCATCTGTGCACGCAATCACTGACGGCGTATTTCAAACCCAATTAGGTTCCGCTCACTTGGCGCATTGGCATCGGCTTTATGAGATTCAAGCATGACCTTCGGCGCTTGTCCGCATGCCGCATCCGCCGGACACTGCGCGCACCCATCCACCGCTGGAGATGTGCATGAGCGTTCCGCCGAACAACGAGTCCTCGTCACACGATGTGTCCACTCCACCGCCGGCAACGGGGGGCGCGATCAGCGCCGAAGAACGGCAGTGGGCGATGTTCGCGCATCTGTCGGCGCTGCTCGGCGGCATCGTCACCGGCCACATGTTTGCCTGGGGCTGTTTCATCGGCCCGCTGGTGATCTGGCTGCTCAAGAAAGACACGATGAAATTCGTCGACGATCAGGGCAAGGAGGCGCTCAACTTCAACATCACGCTTGCCATCGTCGGCATCGCCTTGTTGGTTCTCAGTATCATCACATTCGGTATCGGGTTGTTGGTTGCCGTGCCGCTGGGCGTGATCGCAGCCATCGGTTGGCTCGTGCTGACCATCGTCGCGGCAGTCAAGGCGAATGAAGGCGTGGCCTACCGTTACCCGCTGACGTTGCGGTTGATCAAGTAAGCCGCTGTTTCACGCGGCGGCGCCGAACGCGATGCGCTGTCAGGCCTCGCGTTTGGCGACGAAGCGCGCCAACTTCACGAGCGTGGCGAAGCTCGCGCCGAGCGGCGCCACGGCTTCGATGGCGACGTGCGTGAGGTCGGTCAGGTGAGCGCGCGCACCATCCATGCCGAAGATCGCAGGGTAAGTCGGCTTGGCGTTGGCCACATCCTTGCCCGCCGTTTTGCCGAGGGTGGCGCTGTCGCTTTCGACGTCGAGAATGTCGTCGCGGATCTGGAAAGCAAGGCCGACGGCGTGGCCGTAGCGTTCGAGTGCGGCGAGCATCGCGGTGTCGCGGCAGCCCGCCGCCAGCGCGCCGAGGCGCACCGAAGCGCGGATCAGCGCGCCGGTTTTGTAGACGTGCATGCGTTCGAGCTCGCTCGGCACGAGCGCCTTGCCGACCGCAGCGAGATCGAATGCCTGGCCGCCGGCCATGCCGTCGGCGCCGCAGGCGCGGGCGAGCGTGCGCAGCATCTCGATGTGGTTGGCAGCGTCGCAGGTTAGCTGCGCGTCGCCGGCCAGCACCTCGAACGCGAGCGCTTGCAGCGCATCGCCGGCGAGAATCGCCATCGCTTCGCCGAACACGATATGGCAGGTCGGGCGACCGCGGCGCAGTGCGTCGTCGTCCATCGCCGGCAAGTCGTCGTGAACCAGCGAGTACGCATGAATGATCTCGACCGCACACGCCGACGTATCGAGCGTTTCAGCCTGCGCGCCGAACGCCGTGCCGGTTGCATAGACGAGCACGGGGCGCAATCGCTTGCCGCCACCCAGCACGGCGTAGCGCATGGCTTTGTGCAGTTCGAGTGGGGCGCGATCGTCGTCTGGCAATACCCGTGCGAGGGCGGCGTCGGCGTGCGCGCCCCAGCGCTGCAAGGCCGCGACGGCGGCATCGTCGGAATCGATGGGCACGGCGATCGCCTCAGGGAGTCTGTGGGTCGAAATCTTCCGCGGATTCCGGCGCAGCCGGATCGCGCAGCAATTTGACCCGCAACTGCGCGGCGTCGAGCGCGTTCTGGCAACCGCGATACAGCGCGATGCCGCGCTCGTAGGATTGCAACGATTCGTCCAGACTCATGTCGCCCCCTTCCATGCGTTCGACCAGTTTTTCCAGCTCGTCGAGCGAGGCTTCGAAGGCGGGGATCGTGGGGGTTTCGGGCGGCGTCGTCGGCATGCGCGCACGCTAACGCAAGCGCGATGCGGAATCAATGCGGGCATCGCTCGACTACGCTTGCGGCCTCGATGCGCAAGCGCCCCGCAAGCGGCATTGCCGCATCGGAAACGCACAGCTCAGCGACCGCAAGCAAATCATCGCCGCGATAGATCAGCGCAATGCGCCCGCGCTGCCACGGCGGCACGCCCGCTTCTTGCAGCAGCAGGCGCAGTTCGCGCGTGTGCGCAGTGCCCGCCGGTTTGATGCGTTCGCCACCGCGGCGGAAGCAGACGCGCAGCGGGGGATCCAGCCGCTGCGGCGGATCGAGAGCGATGCGCCTGCCGTCCGGCAAGGGCAGCGGCGAGGCGCCATCCCAGGTTGCCTGCCAGTCATGCGGCAGCGGTGGCAAGGGATGCAGCGCGTGGAGATGATCGCGATAGCGACGCAGCTCGGTGTCGGCGAAGCGCACGCAGGGCTGGCGGTCGTCGGCGGATGTGCGCAGTTGGCGTTCGAGTTCGGCGACATGCAAATGCGTCGGCTCATCCAGAGCGTGTGCGCGCAACCACAGTCGCAGCACCGGATCGCGCAGGGCCGAGGGCAGGGCGAGCCAGTCGCGCCAGAGCAGCGTCGCCGGATCGCGGCCACGAATGCGGGCAAGCGACTTGTGTGCCTCGGCATCGATGAAGTCCGCCGCGCCGCGCGCCCACTGCGCACTGTGCGCGAGGGCGGCGTGCGCATCCGGCCAGTGTGCTTGCAGACGCGGCAGAATCTCGCGACGCAGAAAATTTCGCCGCAAGCGCGTATCGGCGTTGCTCGGATCATCGATCCAGCGCAGCCCATGCGTGTGCGCGTACGTCTGCAAGGCGGCGCGCGGCTGGGTCAGCAAGGGGCGCCAGAGCAGGCCGTGCGCAAACGCGCGCAGCGTGCGCATGCCACCCAAGCCTTGTGGCCCGGCGCCGCGCAACGCTTTCAGCAGCACGGTTTCGGCCTGATCGTCGCGATGATGTGCGAGGGCCAGAATTTCCCCGGATCGAAGGCGGCGTGCGAAGGCCGCCATGCGTGCCGCGCGCGCGGCGTTTTCGAGGCCACCGCCGTGATCGCGTTCGATCTCGACGCGACAGAGATCCAGCGGCACATCGAGCGCAGCGGCGAATGCGCGACAATGCTCGGCCCATGCGGCGCTGTCCGCGTGCAGGCCGTGATCCACATGCACCGCGCGCAGCCCGCGCGTCCGGGCTGCAGGAATCTGCGCCAGCGCATGCAGCAACACGCTAGAATCCGCGCCGCCGCTAAAGCCGACGACGAGCGCGCCGGCGGGTAGCGCGGCGAGCGCATGGTCGAGGTGGGCGTGGATCGAGGCGATCGACATGTCGCCATGACGCCAGAGACGATGCAAATTTGCAATGCGCAAGGCGGACGCAAGCGACGTTCGCCGCGCGATTTCGGAGGAAGTCGGTCGCCATGCCCCAGCGAACCCTGGCCGAATGGCTCGATTATCAACAAGGCGTGCACGCGCTCGGCGTGGATCTCGGCCTCGCGCGCGTGCGCGAGGTGTGGCAACGGTTGGGCGCGCCGCGCGTCGCGCCGGTCGTCGTCACGGTCGGCGGCACCAACGGCAAAGGCTCGACCGTCGCGTTTCTCGACGCGATGCTCGCCGCCGCCGGGCATCGCGTCGGCTGCTACACCTCGCCGCATCTCTTGCGCTACAACGAGCGCGTGCGCATCGCCGGCATCGACATCGACGATGCCGCACTGATCGACGCGTTCGAGCGCATCGAAGCGGCACGGCTGGAGCAGGCCGCATCGCCGATAACGCTGACCTATTTCGAGTTCGGCACCCTTGCGGCATTGTGGATTTTTTCGCAAAGCAGGCTCGATGCGGCTGTGCTAGAAGTCGGTCTCGGCGGCAGGCTCGATGCGGTCAACATTCTCGACGCCGATGCGGCCATCGTCGTCACCATCGATCTCGATCATCAAGACTGGCTCGGCCACGATCGCGACGCGATCGCGCGCGAGAAGGCCGGCATTTTCCGTGCTACTCGCCCGGCGATTCTGGGCGATGCGGCGGCGCCGGCGGCGTTGGCGCAACGGGCGGGCGAGATCGGCGCAGCCATCGTTCGCGCAGGCAGCGACTATCGTTTCGAGAGCACGGCAGCCGGTTGGCGCTGGCTGTCGCCCACGCGCGAACTTGCGCTGCCCGAGCCCGTGCTCGCCGCACCGGCGCAGCGGGCGAATGCGGCGGCGGCGATCGCGGCCTTGCATGCCTTGCGCGATCGGATCGCCGTGAGCGATGCCGCACTCGCGATGGGGGTGCGCCGTGCGCGCATCGCCGCGCGATTGCAACGATTCGTTCGCCCCGAGACGGCCGAACTCGTGATCGACGTGGCGCACAATCCGCAGGCGGCCGGGGTGTTGGCGCGCTGGCTTGCGCAAGCACCGCCGCGCGGACGCACGCTGGCCGTGTTCGGCGCCCTCACGGATAAAGACGTCGGCGGCATCGTCGAGCCGCTCGCCGCACAAATCGAGCATTGGTTCGTCGCCGGGCTCGACGCCGACACGCCACGCGGTTTTCGCGCGAACGATCTCGTTGCCCGCATGCACGCGTGCGAAGCATCGTTGCGCCACGAGATTCACATCGATATCGACGCGGCGCTGGATGCCGCGCTCGCGCTCGCGCGCCCGGGCGATCGCATTCTGGCCTTCGGTTCGTTCCATGTCGCGGCCCCGGCGATGGCGTGGGCGATTCGCCACGGGTTCGTCACGAATTGAGTGGCGAAACCCGAAGTGAACGCGGGAGCCCTGGTGCGTGGGTTCGGCGCGGGTGCCGGCTATAATCGCCGTACGCAACGGAGAACGCTATGGATGCCGCTTTGAAACAACGCCTGCTCGGTGCTGCGGTGCTGATGGCGCTCGCCGTCATTTTTGTGCCGATGTTCCTGTCCGATCGCGCACGGAACCCGGAAAACGCGGTGCAGAATTTGAATATCCCGCCCGCGCCGGAACGCAATTTCGAAACGCGCAATCTTTCCATCGACGCCGCGAAACCCGCGGTCGCGCAGCCTCCCGCGCCGACCCCGGCGCCCGCGACCAACGAGGGCGGCAAGCCCGCCACGGCGGATACGACCGCCACGCCGCGCGCCGAGGCGCATGAAGCGGTGGTCACGCCCGTACCTTCGACCAAGACGACATCGCCTGCCGCCGCGCCGGCTACGCCGACACCCGTGCCTCCCCCCGCGCCGACGGTGCAGACCGATGGCCGGTTTCTGGTCAACCTCGGCATCTATGCCGATGCGGGGCATGCGAGTGCGCTGGTCGACAAGGTGAAGAAGCTTGGTTACCCGGCTTTCGCCGAGGCAACCGAGTTTGAGGGCAAATCCGCGCAGCGCGTACGCGTCGGGCCATATGCCGATCGTGCCGCGGCGGAGGACGTTCGCCTGAAGATCAAGCAAGTTGATGGCAAGCTGCCGAGCAGCGTCGTGCAGATCGCCGAGATGGAGAAGGCGGCCGAAAAGCCGACGCCGAGCGAGACGAAAACCGCCAAGTCGGAAACGCCGTCGCTGCCGGCGAATCGTGCCGGCGCCTACGTGGTGCAGGCCGGGGCGTTCAAATCCGAGGAGGAGGCGAACAAGCTGCGCGATCGTCTGCGCAACGGCGGCATCGCCGCGTATGTGGAGAAACCGAACGGCGGCGAGACCGCGTTCTGGAAGGTGCGCGCCGGCCCGTATGCCGACCGTACCGGCGCGGACGCGGCGGTGGTCGCATTGAAGCAGAAGTTTCAGGTGTCGGCGATCGTCAAGACGCAGCCTTGAGGCGGGGCGATGAACTGGGCCGATTACGTCATCCTCGCGGCGCTCGGTTTGTCGGTGGCGATGGGGCTATGGCGTGGATTCGTCGGCGAGGTGCTGGCGCTGGCCGTGTGGGCGGTGGCGATCTGGGTGGCGTGGCATTTCGGGCCGCTCGTGTCGACGACCTTCACCGCAGTCGAGTTGCCGTCGGCACGCATTCTGCTCGGCTATGCGGTTTGCTTCGTCGCCGTGCTGATCGCCGGGGTGATCGTCGGGTTCGTGATGCGCAAGCTCGTCGCTGGCAGCGGCCTGTCCGGCACCGACCGCCTGCTCGGCGCGGTGTTCGGCCTTGCGCGCGGTCTGGTTTTGGTCGTCCTCGTCGTGCTGTTGCTGGGATTCACGCCGCTGCCGCGCGATCCTTGGTGGCACGGTTCGTATCTGCTGCCAACGTTCCAGCAGGTCGCCCGGCAGGCGGCGGCACGTCTGCCCGCCGACGTGGCGCAATATCTGGATTTGCGCGGGCTGTTGCTGCCGTCGGCGTCGCCTGCCGCGTTACCCACCCAGCCGACAGCCAATGGCCACAAATCCGGATCGGCAAAACCGGCTTGAGCCTCGCCAACACGAAAAATGCTGAGGATGTGGCGGCGGATTTGGTAAAATCCCGCGCGGCACTCGACCTGCCACGATGGGCGCGCCGCATGCGCGTCCGGATCCATCGCTTTGCCCCCTGCCACTTGCGCAAATCTCATCCATGTGCGGAATTCTCGGTATCGTCGGTAAATCCGAAGTCGCCTCGGCGCTCTACGACGGCTTGACCGTCTTGCAGCACCGCGGCCAGGACGCGGCCGGCATCGCCACGATCGACAATGAACGCCTGCGTTTGCACAAGGGCGCGGGTCTGGTCAACGACGTGTTCGGTCGCGACAATCTGCTCAAGCTGCGCGGCAACATCGGCATCGGCCATTGCCGCTATCCGACCGCCGGTTCGGAAGCCGCCGCCGAGGCGCAGCCGTTCTATGTCAACTCGCCCTATGGCATTGCGTTGGGCCACAACGGCAATCTGATCAATACCCCGGCGCTGCGCCGGCAGTTGTACGAGGAAGATCGCCGCCACATCAACACCGAGTCCGACTCGGAAGTGTTGCTCAACGTCTTCGCCCACGAGTTGCAGATTCAGGAGCGTCACGCCCTGTCGCCGGATCACATTTTCAAGGCGGTCGCCGGCGTCCACTCGCGCGTGCGCGGCGGCTATGCGGTGGTTGCGCTCGTGCTCGGCTATGGCGTGGTCGCATTTCGCGATCCGCACGGCATCCGCCCGCTGGTGCTCGGCGAGCGCGAGACGGCCGATGGGCGCGAGTACATGGTTGCGTCTGAATCGGTCGCGATGGATATCCTGGGTTTTCGCCTGATGCGCGACGTCGCGCCGGGCGAGGCCGTGCTGCTGACCGCGGACGGCAAGTTGTTCAGCCGTCAATGCGCCGAGGGTGCGTTGCATGCGCCGTGCATTTTTGAATATGTATACCTTGCGCGACCCGATTCGATGATCGAAGACGTGTCGGTGTACAAGGCGCGGTTGCGCATGGGCGAACGTCTCGGGGCAAAAATCCGACGGCTCAATCCGGATCTGCACATCGATTCGGTGATTCCCATTCCCGACACGTCGCGCACGGCGGCGAGTTCGCTCGCGCAAGCGCTGGGCGTGCCGATGCGCGAGGGGTTCGTCAAAAACCGCTACATCGGTCGTACCTTCATCATGCCGGGGCAAAGCGAGCGGGTGAAGTCGGTGCGCCGCAAGCTCAATCCCGTGCATCTGGAATTCCGCAAGAAAAACGTCTTGCTGGTCGACGACTCGATTGTGCGCGGCACGACCTCGAAGCAGATCGTGCAGATGGCGCGCGATGCCGGTGCACGGCAGGTCTACTTCGCCTCGGCGGCGCCGCCGGTGCGTTTCGCCAATATCTATGGCATCGACATGCCGGCAGCGGCGGAACTGGTCGCGCATGGGCGAAGCGAAGAGGACGTGCAGCAATTCATCGGCGCGGACTGGCTGGTCTATCAGGATCTCGACGATCTGGTCGCCGCAGTCGCCGACGGCAACGAAGAACTCAAGCATTTCGACACGTCGTGCTTCTCCGGCGAGTACGTCACCGGGGTCGACAACACCTATTTGCGCGAACTGGAATTCTCGCGCTCGGACGAAACCAAAGCGCAGCGGCGGCATGTGTCCTGATGCGGTTTGTGTGTGCGTGGCGGAGCGTGGCGGGGAAGGCGGAATCCATCGTTATGCGATGCCGTCGTGCGGCGTGAAATGGCCCCGGCGTAGCGAAGGGAAATGAGCATCGATCTTTTCGCCTTGGCGGCGGAATGCCTTGCCGCCACAGGCGTCGCGGAAAAGCTGGATCGCAGTGCCGAAGCCGCCGCGCTGATCGTTGGCGGCGAATTCTCCACCGAATCGAACATGGGCCCCTTGCCGATTCGTCAACCCGGCCGTCCGGCGCGACCGCATTTGGTCTCGCCGCGCGAATTGCCGCCGCGCGGGCTTGGTACGACCGAAGGGCGCGCCGCGCTCGTGCATGCGGTTGCGCATATCGAATTCAACGCCATCGATCTTGCCTGGGACGCGGTGTACCGCTTCCGCGGCATGCCGCAGGCGTACTATCGGGACTGGGCGCAGGTCGCTGCCGACGAGACGCGGCATTTCCGGTTGCTGTCGGCGCGCCTGGCCGAACTGGGTCACGTTTATGGCGATTTCGACGCGCACAACGGCCTGTGGGAGATGGCGGTAAAGACGTCCGAATCCTGCCTCGAACGCATGGCGCTCGTGCCGCGCGTGCTGGAGGCGAGGGGGCTGGATGTGACTCCGGGAATGATCGCGCGGTTGCGTGGCGCAAACGACGCGCGCACCATCGACATTCTCGAAATCATCCTGCGTGAGGAGGTGGCTCACGTCGCCGCAGGCTCGCGCTGGTTTGCGTGGTGTTGCGTGCGAGAAGGCGTCGATGCACAAGCCACGTTCCTGCGATTGATCGCCGAGCATGCGCGCAATGCGGTGAAACCGCCGTTCAACATTCCGGCGCGCCTGTCGGCGGGATTCGAACAGGGCGAACTGGACGCGTTGCTGACGCCGTCGGCGAGCTGATCGATCGCGACTCCCGTTTTCACGGCGTTGCGGCTCACCCCGCATTGGCATGAGCCGGTCGAAGATGCGTTTATTGCACGCGTCGGAACGGCGCCGACAAAAGCGCCATCAGCGATTGACTCGATGCGTCGCGGTTGGTTTCCAGACCGAGCGTGATGTTGCGCCCGCCGTCGTCGGGTACGCGGCCGTGGCTGCGGAACAGATAGTCGAACACCGGGAACGTGCCGGCGTAGTTGCTGTCGGTCTGAGCGCGCGCGGCGCTGTGATGCACGCGGTGATAGGCGGGCGTCGCGATCGCGAGCCGCAGCACTTTGTCGATGGCGGTCGGCAGGCGCAGATTGCCGTGCGAGAACGTATCGACCATCGTGGTCAGTACCGTGTAGGCCAGCACCGCCAGCGGCGGCGGGCCGATGGCGATCAATACCGGCAACATCGCCAGCGAGCTCACGAAATTCTCCAGCGGATGGTGGCGGTGCGTGGTGGTGGCGTCGAGATCGACATCGCTATGGTGAACCGCATGCAAGCGCCAGAGCCATGGCAGACGATGGGAAAGACGGTGCAACGCATAACGCAGGCCTTCCAGCGTCAGGAAAACGATCAGCCATTGCCCCCACGCGGGCACCTTCGATTGCGCAAGCAGGCCCATCGTCGGCAAGGCGCTGGATGCGTGCGTCAGCGCCAGAAACAGCAAGGGCGTCAGCAGGGAAATGCTCAAAGCCAATACCGACAAGCCAAGGTTGCGCAGCCAGCGACGCAGCGGCACTGGTGCGACATGCAATGGAAAAACGGACTCCAAAAACAACACCGCCGTCATGCAAATGACGGCGGTGCTGAGGTAGAACTCGATTTCTGCCACGGGATGCCGGGATGATTCGATCGATCCGCCAGCTTAGGGAGGCGGTGCGGAGCTGATCAAGTCCACGTAGCATGTACCACCCGTCGTCACGACGGTTCCTACCAGACATTGAGGCGTGTAACTCGATCCGGGATTGGTGAAGATATAGCCGCTGGTATTTACGGTCAGTGCGTTGATTTGTTGTGGCACGCCGGAGGTGTTCGTTACCAAGGTAATGCCATATCCCACAGTGGTGCTGCCACCCGAGATCATTGTCATGCTCGCATTGGCTACTGGAACGACCGCTTCGGCCAGACCGATCAAATCCTTGCTTGCGGCGCCCCCGGCAAGGATGCCAGTACCCAGCAACAGATGGCCGAGCAGTCGGCGATTTGCGCGTTCGCGCAAAGCGCGATAGGCCACGACGGCAAAAAACATGGCCAGCAACGCAAGCATCCACGTGCCCAAGGCCGGCGCGGATGCCGCGGCGAACGGGCTGTATCCGATCGTGCCCGTGCCGGCAGGGATGCCCGCCCACGCTGTGGGCGTACCGACCAGCGCGACCGCGCCGGTCATCACGATGCAAATCATCGACCTTCTGAAGCGCATGGCATCGACCTCTCTCTGTCGGGGTGTATGAAACGTTGGTATTCAGCACTGGAAAATATGAACGGAAAATGAACTCCGGTTGTGCAGCGTAAAGAAATGCTCGGCCCGTTGCGGGAGGTTCCGTGTCGCATTTCGGGGAGAGTGTTTGCGAGCAGTGATTGATCTTCGGCCAAGAAAATCGAGGTAACATGTTGAAATAACAGCAAGTTAGTTCTGCGCTCAAGATTCGTTCACGGTTTCCTCAAGCTTCCCAGGGTGTACCTCGATACGTTTCGTGGCCACAGGCTACGTCGCGGTTCACGAGTCTGTACCTCCCTATCCTTGCAGGAAACCAACATGAGTCTTCGACAGATCGCCGCGGTGCGCTTACTGGGTACCGGCGGACGCTTGGCAACATCCTGGATGTCGCGGGTGGGTGCGGCACTGTTCGGGCTTGGGTTGCTTGCGGCGCCTGCGGCGTGGGCGGACACCTGGATCGTGATGACCAACGGCGAAATCGGCGCGAACGATGCGTTGGACAAGAATACGTGCACGCCAACCGGCACGCCGCATGTCAATCAATGCCCTACGCTGCGCGAAGCCATCACGGCCACCGCCTCGGGCGACTGGATCGTGTTTGATCCCTCGCTGGATGGAAAAACGATCACGCTCAAGCGCTATACCAACTGTCTTGCAAGCGCACAGGCGAAAGGTCCAACCTGCCTGCCGCTCAATGCCTGGCCCAGCATTCCCTCATCCAGTCCGGCGACGCCCTACGTCTCGCAATTTGGCGCCTCGGCCTTCTTCATCAGCGGCAAGGCGATCACGATCAATGCAACGCAAACGCCCGATCTGACGGCGTCGATGGCGCACGGGGTGGTGATTGCGCGCGATCCCGGCGCGCCCGCATTCCGCTTGTTCGATATCGATGGCACGACCGACAATTCGGGTAACGCGACCAGCGTCCTTTATTTGTATGGGATCACCTTGAGTGGCGGCTTGGCGCAGGGCGGCGATGGCGCCAGCAGTACGGCGGGTGGGGCGCTCGGCGCCGGCGGCGCGATCTTCAATCGCGGCGAGTTGCACGTCAACCAGAGTGCGTTTGTCGGCAATGCCGCCAATGGCGGTTCGCAAGGTGCGATGGGCAGCAGCAGCGGTGGCGGTGGCGTCGGGCAATCCTCCGACGGGTCCGGAATCGGAACTGGCGGCGGCCCGAACGGCGGCAGCCTTGCCGCCGGCAACGGCGGTTTCGGCGGCGGCGGGGGCGCGGTTCTCGGCGGTGGCATCGGCGGCTTTGGCGGCGGCGGTGCCAGCGGTTACGGCGGTGGTTTCGGCGGTGGGGCCGGCAATGGCGGCAATGGCGGTTTCGGTGGCGGCAACGGCGGCACCACAAGTGCGGGCGGCGGCGGTGGGGCTGGCATGGGGGGCGCGATATTCAACGACGGTGGCACAGTCACCCTGTACGAAAGCACGCTGAGCGCAAACGCAGCGACGGGCGGAGCCAATCACGCCGGCAACGGTCGTGGCGGCTCGGCCTATGGCGGAGCCATTTTCAACTACAACGGCATCCTCAAGGTCAACGACGTCACTTTGGTCGGCAACGGGGTAACCGCTGGGACGAGCAATACCGCCGGTTTTGGCGGCAACATCGCGGCCGGTGCAATCTACAGTTTGGGCAATTCGCAGACAGGGTGCTATGCCGGTGGCAATGTTTCATGCACGACCTCCGGGGCAACGTTGACGATGAACAATTCGATCGCGGCGAAGAACCTCAACGCCAGCAACGACGTGGTCGTCAATTTGATCAATGCCGGCACCAGTACCGCGAGCGGGGTCGGAAACTTCATCGGCGGCCTTTCGGGAACGCTGAGCGTGAGTCAAGTCAATGCGGTCGCCGTGATCGATCCCCAGCTTGGCGCGTTGCCGGTGCCGTTGACGGGCGGCATGACCGACGCGCTGGTGCCGCAACCCGGCAGCCCGGTGATCGACGCTGTATCCTGCGCCAACGCCTCGTTCATGGATCAGCGCGGCGTTGCTCGTCCGCAGAGTGCGGTGCCCGAGCCGACGACTCC
>JAFEFR010000156.1 GCA_018240485.1 Pseudomonadota bacterium | reverse complement strand
GCACGCCGATGTCGCAGCTCGGCGAGCCGTTGAAGCAGGTCGGTCAGGCCCTGCCGAACATGGCCGACATCGACTACCAGACCCTGGCCGGCGCGATCGCCACGTCCACGCACGGCACCGGCGTCGCATTCGGCTCGTATTCCGCGAACGTCGTCGGCCTGCGCCTCGTCACCGCGAACGGCGATGTGCTCGACTGCGACGCCAACACGAATGCCGAGGCGTTCAACGCGGCGCGCGTCTCGCTCGGCGCACTCGGCGTGATCACCCGCGTGCGCCTGCAGAATCGCAAGGCGTTCCGTCTGCAGCGCCGCGAGTGGGTGCAGGAAACCGAAGCGCTGCTCGACGACCTGCCGCGCCTGCTGCGCGAAAACCAGCATTTCGAACTCAACGCGGTGCTGCACTCGGATGTGTCGCTGGCGAGCACGCTGAACGAGACGAACGACGCGACCACGCTGCCGAAAGACCTCGGCGGCGACAGCGAAAAAGTCGCCACGCTGCGCGGAGTCAACAGCGACTGGCGCGAATCGCCGCGCATGCAGGCGTTCACGCTGAACTTCGCCGCCAAACATCTGATGAGTTTCCCGGACGTGCGCGACGACTCGTACAAGGTGTTCGCGAACGTGCGCGATGTGCGTTTCAACGAGATGGAATACTCGATACCGGCCGCGGCCGGACCGGCCTGTCTGCGCGAGATACTGAAGAAGATTCGCGACGAAAACCTCGACAGCTTTATCCCGATCGAGTACCGCTACGTCAAGGCCGACGACATTCCGTTGTCGATGTTCCAGGGCCGCGATTCGTGCTCGATTTCCATCCACCAGCATCACGAGATGGACTACCACGGGTTTTTCGCCCAGATCGAGCCGATCTTCTGGAAGTACGATGGCCGCCCGCACTGGGGCAAGCTGCATTCGCTCAACGCGCGACTGCTCGCGCCGCTGTATCCGAAGTGGAAGGATTTTCTCGCCGTGCGCGAGGCGCTCGACCCCAAAGGCAAGTTCCTGAACGCGCACCTGCGCTCGATTTTCGGCATCGCATGAGGACAAGATGAAACGACGCGAATTCATGTTGGCCGCCGCGGCGGCGGCAACCCTCGCCCCGCGCGCGCGCGCGTACGGCGCACCCGCACCCGCACCGATGCCGAAATTTCCGGCGTCGTTCGCCTGGGGCGTTTCCACCGCGGCCTATCAGATCGAAGGCGCCGTCCACGCGGACGGCCGCGGCGCGGCGATCTGGGACACGTTTGCCCACGGCAAAGGCCACATCGCGAACGGCGACAACGCCGACGTCGCCTGCGACCACTACCATCGCTATCGCGAAGACGTGGCGCTGATGCGCCAGCTGGGCGTGAAAACGTACCGGTTCTCGATCGCGTGGCCGCGCGTGCAGCCCACCGGCAGCGGCAAGCCGAACGCGAAGGGGCTCGATTTCTACTCGCGCCTCACCGACGCGTTGCTCGCGCAAGGCATCGATCCGACACCGACCTTGTATCACTGGGATCTGCCGCAGGCGTTGCAGGACAAGGGCGGCTGGCAGAACCGCGATACCACCGCGCGCTTTGCCGACTACGTGCAGATCGTCGCGCAGAAACTCGGCGATCGCGTGCCACGCTGGATCACCCACAACGAAACGTTCGAGCATCACGTGCTCGGTCACGCCATCGGCAGCCACGCGCCGGGCCTGGCGCTCGGCCTGCAATCGTTCCCGGTCGCCCACCATCTGCTGCTGTCGCACGGCCTCGCCACGCAGGTTCTGCGCGCGCACGCCCGCCGCGGCGCGCAGATCGGCATCGCGCAAAGCCTGTCGACCGAACGCCCGGCCGATCCGGCCAAGGATCAGCTCGCCGCGCAGATGACCAACCTGTTCCACTGGGGCCTGCACATCGACCCGCTGCTGCTCGGCCAGTATCCGCTCGCGTTGGGCACCATCGCCGACATGAGCGCCGTGCACGACGGCGATCTCAAGACCATCGCGCAACCGCTCGACTTCCTCGGCATCAACTACTACAACCCGCAATACGTGCGCACCGCGACGCAAGGGCCGTTGCCGGCCGAGGGCGCGCCGCCGCCGAAGGAATACGAAACCACCGAGATGGG
>JAFEFR010000155.1 GCA_018240485.1 Pseudomonadota bacterium | reverse complement strand
GCGGAAGCGGCCTACCGCCGCGCGCTGGCGATACGCGAGAAGCGGTTCGGGCCGGATTCCGCGGAGGCCGCCGTGTCGCTGCAGAACCTCGGCGTGCATCTCGATCAGGATGGCGACTACGCGCAATCGATCGCGTTGCTCGAACGCGCAGAGGCGAACCGCGCACATATCTACGGTGCAGAACATCCGTTGACCGCGATCAGCATGCTCGCACTGGCGGATGCTTGCGATGGCAACAAGCAGGCGCAACGTGCGCTGGATCTCGCCGAGCACGCGCTCGCGATCTTCCGCCGCAGCCTTCCGGAGGAACATCAGAAGATCAGCGAGGCGCTCAACATGCTGGCGAGCTTCCAGTACGAACGCGGCGATCTCGCGGGAGCCATTGCCTCGTATCGCGAACTGGTCGCGCGTTTCCGCAAGACGCTTGGCGAAAACCATCCGGACACGGTGACGATCACGAACAATTTCGCCGCCGTCCTGTTGCACGACCATCAATACGTCGAGGCCGAGCGCCTGCTGCGCGACGTGCTCGCGCGCACCGGTGCGGACAATGGCCAGGGTATCGACGCTACGGCTGCGGAAAATCTCGCGACCGTCCTTTGCGTGCAGGCGCGCTGCGCGGAGGCGGTGGAATGGGCACGCAAGGCTGTGGCGCTCCAGGCTTCGCGGGCCGGTGCCTCGGCCAATCTCGCGATCGCACTGCGCTCGCTGGCGCTGGCAGAAGAAATGGCGGGCGATGTCACTGCTGCGGAATCCGATTTGCGCGCGAGCGTCGCCCTCGGCGACTACATCTCGGCGACCCATGGCGTCAACCGCTTCAACTGGCATCTGGCCTGGGCCGACTTCCTCGTCGGCCAACATCGTTGCGCCGAAGCCGCGCCGTCGATTGAACTCTCTCTCGCCGAGCTGACGAACTCGGGCGATTCGAATGCCGTCAGCAAGACGGAAGCGATTTTCCTGAAAAATTTGTGCGAATCGGAAATCGATGCCACGAATGCCGACGCGACGAAATCCGTCGCTGTGGCATTGACGAAACTTCGCACCATTCCCGGTGCCGACATCGATGC
>JAFEFR010000154.1 GCA_018240485.1 Pseudomonadota bacterium | reverse complement strand
TCGACGCGGCAGGCGAACGGCGATCCGCCCGTGTTCACCGATTACACCTACGACAACCTCGGCGTGCCACGCAACGCCGCGATTCCGGCGAATGCCGATCCGCTCTATTTCGATATGGGCTTGTGCGGCCCCGAACGCACCGATCTCGCCAACCGCCGCGATCTGTGCGGCCAGTTCAAGGTGCCGACGCTGCGCAATGTCGCCACGCGCAAGGTGATTTTCCACAACGGCTACTTCAAGTCGCTGCGCGAAGCGCTGGAATTCTATGTGCAGCGCGACACGAGTCCGCAGAAATGGTATCCGCTCGACGCCGCCGGCGCGGTGTTGAAGTTCAACGACGTGCCGCCGTTGCTGGCACGAAACGTCAATACCAGCGAAGGGCCGTACAACCGTCATCCGGGCGAGGCGCCGGCATTGAGCGACATCGAGATCGACGATGTGATGGCATTTCTTGCGACATTGACCGATGGCTACGATCCGGTCACGAACACTGCCGATCCGGCGCGCGACGTGCCGGCGCAGTGACGCCTGCGCGCCGAAGTCGCGTGAAAAGGTATTTTTATCATTGCGGAGAAATAGCGTGAAACGTAATTCGCTGACACTGGCGATCCTGATGTCCTGCACGGGGCTTGCGTCGAATGCGCATGCCGACGATACGAAGTTGCAGGCCGAAGTCGACGCCTTGCGCGCCGAAGTGGTGGAACTGCGCGGCCTCGTGCATGAGTTGCAGTCACAGCGTGCGCCGGCTCAGGCAGCATCGCCGGTCAGCGGTGCTGCGCTGCCGAATGCGCCATTGCCATCGGCTTTCGCAGCGGCGAATGCCGTACCTGCGCCTGCGGTGTCGCAGCCGGCCGCGACCACCGCTGCGGGCGATGCGATTCCGGGCACGGGCGGCAGCGGTCTCGCGCTCGGCGCGAACACGTCGCTTTGGGGTTACGGCCAGCTTGACTACAACCGACCGACCAAGCGCATCAGCGATACCCAGGCCGATCTGACCCGCGCGGTGATCGGCTTCAACCACGTCTTCGATGAAAACACGCGTGTGTACGGCGAACTCGAGTGGGAGCATGCCGTTGCGTCGAGCACGGATCGGGGCGAAAGCGAGGTCGAGCAGTTGTATGTCGAGCATGCGCTGGCGCAAAACTACGGCATGCGCGTCGGCTTGACGCTGGTGCCTCTGGGGCTGCTCAACGAGCACCACGAGCCGGGCAATTTCTACGGCGTCGAGCGCAACTTCGTCGAGCAGGCGATCATTCCGAGCACGTGGCGCGAGGGCGGCGTGTCGATGTATGGCAACACGGACTGGGGATTCAACTGGAACGTCGGCATCGGCACGGGACCGAATCTCGGGGCGTGGGATCCGGCAGCCGACGAAGGTCGCCTGTCTCCCCTCGGCAGCATCCATCAGGAGCTGCAATTGGCCAAGGCGCGAGATCCGTCGCTGTATGCCGCAGCCAATTGGCAGGGAGTGCCTGGGCTGTTGCTGGGAGGCGGCGTGTTCACCGGCAAGATCGGGCAGGGTGATGCGGTTCTGCCGGTCAATCGTTCGCGCTTGATCTTGAGCGAAGCACACCTGCGCTGGCAGCCGGGACCATTCGACTTCTCCGCGCTGTACACGCGCGGAACGATCAGCAATACGCAAGACCTCAACCTGCAATTCCTTGGCCAGCCGACGCCGGTGCCGAAATCGTTCTGGGGCGGCTACGTGCAGGGCGCGTGGCGCGCACTCGAGTGGGGCAGCGATTCGAGTTTGTCGCCGTTCCTGCGCTACGAGATGTTCAACACCGCCGCCGCTTACGCCGCACAGCCGCAGGGCCTCGGCACGGCGCCGCTGCCGACGCAGCGTGTGTGGACGCTGGGCGCGAACTACTATCTCAATCCCAACGTCGTGTTCAAGGTCGACTACCAGAAATTCCGCTACGAGGACCTTGTGCTCGGCTACGGCAATCGCTTCGATCTCGGCTTGGGCTATCAGTTCTGATCGTTTGCTTTCCTTCTCCCGCAGGAGGGAGGGAAGCGGAGGTTTTATGCAAAGTCGTTGGTTGATTCCCGTTGGCGCAGCCGTCGCGGCCCAGGCTGCCTTCGCGACCCAGTACCTGAGCGTGCAGCAGGCGCAGCAGGAAGCGTTTGCGGGGGCGAGCGAATTCCGCCTCGTGTCCGCCGCCGATGCGGCGGCACGCGCCGCGATCGGCGCGCCGGCCGGCTGGGCGCCGCAGGTGTTCGAGGCGCGCGCCGGCGAGAAAAAACTTGGCTGGCTGATCGTCGACCAGGTCATCGGCAAGAGCGAGGCGATCACCTACGCGCTCGCGCTCGACGCGGCGGGCGCGGTGATCTCGCTCGAAGTGCTCGACTATCGCGAGTCGCACGGCAGCGAGGTGCGCATGCCCGCGTGGCGCAAGCAGTTCGTCGGCAAAACCGCGGCCGACGCGGCGGCGCTCGGCCGCGAGGTCAAGATCATCTCGGGCGCGACCTTGTCCTGCCGTCACCTCACCGAAGGCGTGCAGCGCCTGCTCAGGTGGTATGAAGTCGCGTTGAAGGCGCCGGCATGAGCGCGATGCTGCAACGCGCGCGGCCCCATCTCGGCACGCTGGTCGAGATGCGCGTCGAGGCGCCGGACGAAGCGTGCGCGCGCGCCGCGATCGAAACCGCGTTCGTCGAAGTCGCGGCCGTGCATGCGCGCATGAGTTTCCACACGGCGGACAGCGATCTCTCGCGCCTGCATGCCGCGCACGTCGGCACACAGGTCGAGGTCGACGCGCGCACGTTGGATGTGCTGCGCTGCGCGCTCGACCTCGCGGCGCGCTCGCGCGGCTGTTTCGATCCGACGATGGCCGGGCGACTCGTGGCGCGCGGATTCCTGCCGCCGCCGCGCTCGCCGTTCGTGCCCGACGCGCGCGCGAGCTGGCGCGACGTGGAGTTGCGCGACGGCGGCGTACGCCTGCGGCGCCCGTTGTGGCTCGACCTGGGCGGTATCGCCAAGGGCTACGCGGTCGATCGCGCTATCGGCGTGCTGCTGGCGAATGGCGCGACTCAGGCGCTGGTCAATGCCGGCGGTGATCTGCGCGTGGCCGGGCCGCGCGAGGAGATCGTGCATCTGCGCGGCGCCGGCGACGCGGGCATCGCCGGCGCGCTGGCGTTGCGCGACGCCGCGCTCGCGTCCAGCGGCGGCGCGGCGACACGGCGCTATCGCGACGGCCGCTGGACGGGCGTGCACCTCGACGCGCGCGATGGGAGCCACGTCGGCCTGTTTTCGTCGGCCAGCGTGACCGCACCGAGCTGTATGATCGCCGACGCGCTGACCAAGGTCGTTTTCGCGGCGCCGTTCGCGCTCGCGCGAGGCGTGCTCGCGGGCTACGGCGCGCAGGCCGCGACGCACGCTACGCGCCGGGGCTGGCGCGTGCAGGGCAGGGCGGCTTGAACGGCGCGGGCCACGAGCGTCACGCGCGCCGCCGCGGCGAGCACGGCCTGCGCCTGTCGCCGCGCCACCGCCACCTCGTCTACGCCGCGTTCGCGGCGATCTGGCTCAGCGGTATACTTTGGCTCATTTTCCACTATTTCCTGCAACGCCAGGGCGAATTCGGCGCCGAGCCGCACCCGCTCGAGGCCTGGTGGCTGCGCCTGCACGGCGCGGCGGCGTTCGTCGCGCTGTGGCTGGCCGGGTTGCTCTGGGCCGTGCATGTGCGTCATGGCCTGGCGCGGCCGAAGCGGCGCGTGACCGGCATCGCGCTGATCGCGATGTTCGTGGTGCTGGCCACCAGCGGCTGGCTGCTCTACTACGCCGGCGGCGACGAGTTGCGCGATGCGGCGCGCCTCTTCCACTGGCTGGTCGGTGCGGCGCTGATCGTACCGTTTTTGATCCACAGTTTGCGCGCGCGGCGTCGCCGGCGTGTCGAAACAGCTTCGGTGCACGTCAGCGTGCGCTGATTCGAATCACTACCAACTCGCCGCCTCCGTCGAGTACGACGCTACCCGTTGCCGTTTCGGTATCGAGCAGCAACGCTTCTCCCGCCGACAAGGAGGGCAGGTCGGCGCGGCGCTCGATCCGGGCCGAACCCGCTGCCAGATAGACAAACCACATGTCGGCTGCGCTGGCGGCGAACAGCATCGAGCCGACCAGTGGTCGGTGGTGAATTTCGCAGCGCCACAGGTCGCGCCGTGCGATAAGGTTGAAATCGCGCACCGCACCGTCGAGCAGGCGACCGCTGCTGCGCGCATCGCCGCTGAAGCCGACGAACTGCAAGCGCTGGTCGAGCGCGACCACGGGCTGTCCTTCGACATCCAGTTGCATGCCGTTGCCTTCGAGCAGCGCGATCCAGCGGTCGCATTGTGGAAATATGGAAAATGCGCCGTCGCTTTCGATGTCAGCGATGCTGACCCGCCAGCCGAATGCGATGTCGTCGGCACTGGCGGGGTGGCTGTACAGCTCGGTCGTCCAACCGCCGCCGTTTTGCCAACGCATGCGGCGGTAGTCGTTCTCGCGCAGGTGGCGGATTTTCATGGTGTCAGCCGCAATCCGCCGCTGACTGAACGAAGCGTGGCGATGCGGCGATTCCGTGCAGTTGCGCGCTGGACAGCGCAAGGCTTTCGGCCCAGCCGTGGCCGACGATTTCGCCACCGGTGGCCGCATCGCGAAAATCTTCTTTTTGTCCCGGCGCGAGCAGGTGGCGATAGTCGACGGTGATTTCCTCACCGGCAAGCAAATCGCGTGCGGCAAAGACGAAACCCAGGTGCCACAATCCGTTCGGCGCGAATGCGTGGTTGATGTAACACTCGTCCGGCCATTCCGGCGTGACCGTGTAGCGGTCCTCGAACCAGCGCACGGTGGCGGCCAGCGCTTCGCGCGCGTTCGGCAGCGCTTCGACTTCATGCCATTTGTATACTTTTCGGATGTCGTCCGGGGCGGTGATCAATCTCCCGGCTGCAACGGGTTCGTCCAGAAACAGGCCTTTCCCGGCGCCGGCGATCAGCGATGGGGCGATGTGGTAGCGAGGCAGGATCATGCGCGGCAAATGGAGCGATGCGGGGGCGCAGTGTAGCGCCTCGCATCGCGGATTGGCGATGTGCTATTGCGCGATGTTTCCGGTGCGTCGTGCCGCGACGAAAACCGCGAGGGCCAGAGCGAACAGCGCGAAAACGCCGGGCCCCGGCGCGGGCGTTGCGGCGACCGGGGCCGTAGCCTGGACTTCAAAGGCGCCGATATCCGCGGATGCACCACGAATGCGGGCGAACGTCGCGCCGCGTTGATCGGTGGCCAGCGCTTGCGGATTGCCGCCGTGATCGATGGCGCATGAGCCGAGCGGTAACGCATGCGTTTGCGTCGCCCCGCCGTTGGCGGCGAGATCGTCGACGACGGCGACGGCACAGTTCGTGATCGTGTCGGCCGGCAAGGTCACGTTGGCGAGCGTGCCGATCACGAGATTGTTGCCGCCGGTGCTGGTCTTGCTGCCGCTGGTGGCGATGGTTGCGCGCGGCGCGATGGCGCTGTTGCGCACCAGCAAGGTGGATGCCATGTCGAGGTTGCCGCTTTCATCGCCCAGATAAATCGCATTACCGTCGCTGCCGCTTTGGGCGACGCGATTGTCGACGAACGTCGAATTGCGCAGGACGAGACGCCCGTCGTTGTAGATGCCGCCGCCGTTGGAGCGTGCGCCGAGCGTGTAATTGGCGCTGAGCGTGCTGTTGGTCAGCGCAGCCGTACTGGCGTAGACGCCGCCGCCGGGGGAATTGTCGTTGCCGGTGAAGTTGTCCCAGACGGTGCTGCGTTCGAGACTGATCTGATTCGCATGCACGCCGCCGCCGGCGGCATTGACGCCGGCGGTGCCGTTGGCGGCGATCGTCGAATCGATGGCATAGACCCCGACCGCGAAGATGCCGCCGCCCGAGGCGTTGAGTCCGGCGGTGGTATTGCTGGCGACGCGCGCTTGGACGAGCGCCACGGCTTCCGCGGCGATGCCGCCGCCGAGCGCATTGGCCCCTTGGGTCGCGTTACCGAGGACATCGCTCTGCTGCAACAGCAATGTCGTCGCGGCGAAAATGCCGCCGCCGTGCGCGGTGTAGCCACCGGCCGTTCGGTTGTTGCTGATGAGACTATCGTAGATTTCCAGCGCGCCGCGCGCCGCGATGCCACCCCCGTTGTTGTAGGCGGTCGACGTAGGGTCCTGCGTTGCGCTCGATGCGCTGAGTTTGCCGCCGGTGACGGTGATGTGGCGCAATGTCAGTTTTTGGCTGGCGCCGTTGATCGGGTCGGCGGCATCGTACAAATTGATCAGGCGGAAATCGGGGATGTTGGCCGCGCCACTGCGGCGCAAAACGACGTTACCGACCGCGGTCGCATCGATGGTCAACGTTTGGGTGACGCGCAATGCGTCGATCGTGCCCGCGAGCGGTGCGGTGAAACCGATCGTGTTGGCGGCGCCGCCACTGAACACGACCGCGTTGAATACGATCGTGTCGGGCCCGGTGCCGGCAGCACAGGCGGCGACGGCGGTATCCGTGTTCGCGGCGCGCACGGCGGCTTGCAGGGTGCAGACTCCGGCGGGCTCGCCTTCGAAATTGGAATTGACGGTGATGGTCGCGGCTTGCGCGAGCGAAAATACGAGCAGACCCAACGTGGTCAGCGTCGCGCGCAGAGGGAGCGAGGAAAGCGGCATCGAAATTCTCCGGGTAGGGGCCTTCTCCGTGGAAAACGGAATCGGAGGTCGGAACCGGACATTGCGAAATTCGATGACGCAATGCGCACGTATGCCGGACGATTACGGCTGCGGCTACGGTTGCGGATCGGTGTTCAACGCTTGCGTCATCGCCCGCGCCTCGTCGGCGAGCGGCGAGTCCATGCCTACCGTTTGGCGAAACTGCCGTTGCGCCAGAACGAGCGCCTCGCGGGCTTCGTGTGTGCGGCCCAGCGCGGCCAGTGCGCGCGCCCTGCGCGCGTGCAGGCGGGCAAGGTCCGGGGCAATCTGCGGGCTGGCGACAGGATAGCGACGCAGCGCCTCATCGAAGTATTCCAACGCGGTCGCGGCGCGGGCTCGGTCCAGTTCGATCGCGCCGAGGTTGGATAGGGCTGCGATGTGACCGCTGTCGTCGGCCGCGTAGCGCACATACAACGAGCGTGCGCGTAGCAAGGCGGCTTCCCGTTGTTCGAGCGTGCCGTCATGGGCGAGAAGGTCGCTGCGCGCGAGCCACCATTCTGCGCGCAACAGATGCGCGTCGAAACCGGCCTCGCTCAGTCGGATATCCAATCGTCGCAAGGCGGCATCCACGTCGGCGAATCGGTGTTGCACAAGCAGGGCCCAAACGATCGCAAGGTCTTCGGCAAGCGTCTGCGGGTGACGTTCGCCCAGCGTGCCGACGAGCAATTCGCGGCGTCGTTCGCGCAGCGTCAGCGCACGCACGGCATCGCCGAGATAAACGTATATGCGCGCGGCTTTGCCGAGCGCATCGGCGTGCGTGGCCGGATCGTTGGCAAAGTAGTCGTCGAGGCGATCAACGCCGAGATCGAGCATTTCGCGGGAGCTCATCTCACCGCGTGGCTTGACGTTCGGAATGCGCGGGTCGTTGGGGTTGAACATCGCGTCGAACAAAAAATCGCGGGCAGCTAGCGCGCGGCGCGATTCGCGTGCGACGCGCTCGGACTGCCAGAGCGCATGGCCGATGGCCGTGGCGGCAAAGGTGGCGAATGTCGTCGTCGCTGCGACGGCAAGCCAATGCCGACGCAGGAATTTCGTCGCCCGGTGGCGGAGCGTGATGCGTCGCGCTTGTACGGGCCGGCACTGGCGAAAGCAGGCGATGTCGTCGGCAAAGGCCTGCATGCTCGGGTAGCGGCGGGTGCTGTCGGCATCGAGTGCTTTTGCCAGTATCGCATCGAGGTCGCCGCGCAGGCGGCGTGCCAGCGTCCGCGAGCCGGTGTGCAGTGCCGATGCGAAATCGCTGGCGATGCGAGTGGAGGCAAGCGGGGCTTCGACATCGCGCCCCGGTGGCGCGAATCGGCGCGAGCGCGCGAAGGGCAAAACGCCGGTCAGCAATTCGAACGCGAGGACGCCGAGCGAATAGACGTCCGTGGCCGCGCTGGGAGCCTCGCCGGCCAGCTGTTCGGGGGCGGCGTAGCCGGGCGTAGCGGCGCGATCTCCGGGCAGCGTGGCATCGAGGGCGGCGGTGTGCGAATCTCTCGTCGCGTCGAGCAGTTTGGCGATACCGAAATCGAGCAGCTTGACCGTACCATGGCAGTCCACGAGCACGTTTGACGGTTTCAGATCGCGATGTACGATCAGGCGCGAGTGCGCGTACTGCACGGCCTGCGCGATCTGCGCGAGCAGGGCGAGGCGGGCATCGAGATCGAGTCGTCTGCGCTGGCAGTAGCGACCGATAGGTTCGCCTTCTACCGCCTCCAGCGCCAGCCATGGTTGTCCGTCGGCTTCGACGCCGGCATCGTAAAAATGTGCGATGTTGGGATGTTCGAGACGGGCGAGAATATCGCGCTCGCGATCGAAGCGCCGGCGCAGCGTTGGCAGCCGACTGTCGGCGTGCGGCAACTTCAGCGCGACGCGGCGTTCGTAACGACTGTCGGCGCGTTCGGCCGACCACACTTCGCACATGCCGCCGCGACCGAGCGCAGATAGCAGGCGCCACGGGCCGATGCGTTGCCCGGCGCGATACATCGCCGGCTCCGCGGTGGAAGGAAGCGATATCGTTTCGAGCCAATCGCCGGCATTGTCGCTGGCGGTCAGTGCCGCGGCGACACAGGCATGCAGCGTGGGGTAGGTTTGGCGCAGGGCATCGAGCCATGCGTCACGTCGCGTGGCGGGCAGGGCCATGCCTTCGTCGAGAAGGCGGGTAAACAGAGGCCAGAGTTCGATGGGGCAGGGCAGTGAAGTCAACGGGTGCGATCCTCAACCTGCGGGCGTCGAAAGAACAAACGCAATACGCCCGCGGATGCGGACATGATCGTGTCATTGCGGAACGGACCTCTCATTGCCCGGCCAGCATGACGCGCAGCAAACCGCGCGCCTTGTCCCAATCGCGGCGGATGGTTCGCTCGGTGAGGCCGAGCGCAGCGCCGATTTCCGCCTCGGTCAAGCCGGCGTAATAGCGCATCTCGACGACGCGAACCAGGCGAGGCTCGACCTGCGCAAGCGCGGACAGCGCATCGTCCACGCACAGGGCTTCCTCATCCGCGGGAATGCCTTCGACGATAGTGGTGCCAAGTGTGATGTGGACGGCATCGCCGCCGCGGCGCAAGGCCGATCGTTCGCGCACCATGTCGACGATGATAGAGCGCATGATGCGCGAGACGTAGCCGAAGAATTTCTCCCGGCTTGGGACGTCGCGCAAACCCGAATGGGCCAATCTCAGCCAGCTTTCATTGACCAATGCGGTCGTATCGAGCAAGGTCATTCTTTCCACATTGCGCAACCGTCGTTGGGCCAGATGGCGCAGGTCGGCATAGGCGTTTGGCCACAGTGCGGCGATGGATAGCGCGTCGGTTTGATCTGCGGTTTCGGTTTGCGGCATGCGGGCTTCCCGGTGTCGTGTGCGGCGAGCCGAGATACGGACGGCCATCGGCATGCGGCGAGGCAGTGTAACCGTCTCGGATGCCATGCGCCGAAGGAGTGGAACGAGTACGCCTGTCGCTTGCGTTGCAAAAATGCAGAGTGTTGTGCGAAGAGAGCGCTTTGTCGATATCCTCGCGCTGGCAAGGTCTTGGCATATGTCGAAACCAGCGAGAGTCAATACGGTTACAGGGGGCGCATGAACACGGCACCAGGCGACACGAAAAAACCGATTCGCCGCTTTGCGGCACCGACACGCACAGGCGAATTTCGGGTGCGTGTCGGCAGGAGCATGTCCGCCTTTCGTCTCGCGATTGCGCGATGCGCATCATCCCATCTTCTTCTGTTGGCGATGCTTGCCATCGTGTGCCCCATGCCCGCGCGCGGCGAACCGATTCTTACGGTGGCGCAGTTCACGCATATCCATCCCGGCGTGGTTACCTCGGGCACACGGTCTTTCACCCTCAAAGGCGTGCCGGGCGATCCCCTCAATTTTGCCTACATCGGCAGCGAAGAGGATCTATTGCGTGTGATGAAGCAGGCGGGTTGGTTTCCGGCGGATCCGATCACGCTCGAGTCGTCGTTGCGGATCGCATTGGACAGCGTGATGCATCGGCCCTACGTCGATGCGCCGGTGAGCGATCTGTACGTGCAGGGGCGCAAACAGGATCTGGCTTTCGAGCAGCCGGCGGCGAACAATCCATCGCGGCGTCATCATGTGCGGTTCTGGCGCATCCGCGCATCCGGCCTTCCGGTGTGGATGGCGGCGGCGACGTACGACTCCAGCATCGGCTTGAGCCGCAGTCATGGCCATATCACCGACCATGTAACCCATCACATCGCGGCCGACATCGATGCGGAACGCGACAAATTGCTGGATGATTTGAAACACGCGGCCAAACTGTCGGTGTCGTGGATCGTCGATTTCCAGCCGGATCGAAATGGGCGCAACGGAGGGGGCGATCCATTTCATACCGACGGGCGCCTGGTGGTCGTCGCCGTGTTGCCCGAAGGGATGCCTTGATGGCGCTTGATCGTGCGAGGACGATCGATGCAGCACGTTTCCGTTCACGCCGGGGACGTGGCGCTGAAGCAGGTGTCATCTTTGGCGTCGTCGGCTCAGGAAATTTTTGCATGCCGGGGTGCAGACTGTGAATCGGTTCGCGACGAAGGATGGATGAGATGAGGGTGGGCAACGGTTTTCAGTCAGCGGACATCATTGCCGGCCTATCGATAGCGGGTTTGCTCCTACCCGAGGCGGTGGCCTATTCCGGCGTCGCCGCATTGCCGCCTCAGGCTGGCGTGATTGCGCTGTTCGCGGGGTTGCTTTGTTACGCGGCGATCGGTCGCAGCAGGTTTGCGATCGTCAGCGCGACGTCGTCGTCGTCGGCGGTGCTGGCCGCCGCCACGCTGGCGATGGTCGGTCGCGATGCCGCTGCGCGCGCCGCGCTCGCCTCGATTCTGGTCGTTGGCGCCGGGGTGGCGTTCTTTCTGGCTGGCGTATTGCGGCTTGGTGCGATGTCGAACCTGATTGCGCGGCCGGTCTTGCGTGGCTACGCGTTCGGTCTCGCCCTCGTCATTGCGGTCAAACAGTGGCCGACACTGGTCGGCATGCATGCGAAGAGCGGCAATTTCTTCTCGCTGATCGTGGAGATTCTGCAACGTGTGGACGCGTGGCATTGGCCGAGCGTGGTCTGTGGAATTACGGCGCTCCTCGCGTTGTTCGCCTTCGAGCGCGTGCGCAAGGTGCCGGGCGCGCTCATCGTGATCGTGGCGAGCATCGGAGCTTCGGCGTGGCTCGCCGCACAGGGCGTCGCGCTGACCGGGCCGATTCGGCTTGCCCTGGAATGGCCGCGTTTCGCGCTTCCTGCGAGCGGACAGTGGTTGCCATTGGTCGAGTTTTCGCTGGCGCTGATGTTCATTCTTTATGCCGAGTCCTACAGCGCGATCCGCACCTACGCACTCAAGCATGACGACGCGGTGTGGCCGAATCGTGATCTTCTGGCACTGGCTGCGGCCAATGCGTTGTCCGGCCTGTTCCACGG
>JAFEFR010000153.1 GCA_018240485.1 Pseudomonadota bacterium | reverse complement strand
TGATGCAGGATGCTGGACAGGAACACGAAGTCGTACGGCTTCTCGGCGACTTCGTCCGGCAGGCGCACGATGCGCGGCAGCGAACGCGGCGCGCGTAGCAGCGCCATGTGGCCTTGACGACCGAACGCATCGCGGCCTTCGAGCGAGACGGCGAGATTGAGCGACTTGTTGAGAATGCGCGGAAACGGATGTGCGGGATCCAGCCCGAGCGGGGAGAGCACCGGCATCACTTCGTTCTGAAAATAGCCTTGCAGCCAGCGCGTTTGTTTGGACGTCCATTTATCGCGCGCGATGAAGCGGATGCCTTCGCGATCGAGCGCCGGCAGCAGGGTGTCGTTCCAGAACGAATACTGCGCCGCGACGAGTTCGAGCACGCGCGCGCGGATGCGCGTGAGCAGTTCCGCCGGCGAAGTGCCGTCGGGGCCGGCCTTGGCGTCGCCGAAAGCGACATGGTGGCGCAGGATCGCGACCTGCACTTCGAAAAATTCGTCCAGGTTCGAGTTCGAGATGCACAGAAAGCGCATGCGTTCGAGCAGCGGTACCGCGGCGTCCTGCGCTTGCGCCAATACGCGGAAGTTGAATTCGAGCTGGGCCAGCTCGCGGTTGAGATAGAGCCATGGGTCGCGCAGATCGGCGCGCGCGACGACGGCATCGGACGCCTTCGATGGGCAGCCATTTTCCTGCATATGCGTACCTTCCATCAGAGTAATTCCGTTCAGCCATGCTGCGGAAGGAGAATTATGCCGCCGTTTTCGTGACGGGGCGATGGCACGGGTCGTACGCGCCTAGCCAATGAAGAGCGAATGCGTTGTGTATCTGCCCGGGCGTCACTGCGCCTGGTTGGCGCTGAAACGCACCGATGGCGCCAATCGGATGAGTGTGGGCCCGGAAAAATATGCGCTGCGCGTCACAAAAACGATCGTATAAATGGATGTCTAGCCGTCTAGATGGCTGTTTTACCAAAGCGGTGTTGTTTTCTTTTCTTCGGTTGCTCTTTTCAGGTCAGGGGATAAATCGCTCAGTGAAATACCATGCGTATGGTCAGAAAGGGGCCCCTCACCCAACCCGCTCCCACGAGTTGGCTCGGGGAGCGGCCTTGCTTCGTGCTGAGATTCGGCGCCAATCAGGAGCCATCAATCCGCTGCGTATGGCTTGACACGAATTCGCCATAGTCATCCGGGTGCAACCTGATGCTGCGGAGCATGCAAATTCGCGATGCGGGCATCCATTGGCTCGACACGTTTTCTTGCGGGCCGCGCCAAGAGTACATGCCACACCTTGCCCCCCTTCGGCACGATGGAGTGGTAGCCGTTCGCACTGCGCGTCGGCGCGCAGCGGCAAAGTTGACGTGCCGCTGCAACAGGCGTCGACTTCGTGTCTTCGGCGCCACGCTCCGCCCGAACGCATTTGCGCATTGCCGTGCCGCACGGGGCAAAACCCCCGGCATTGCCGGGATATTGGGTTGTTGACCTTGAGCAATGCGTGGCTGCGTGCGGTTCACGCTGCGCGGATGCTATCGCTCGGAAGTACGGCGAATGTGCGGCGTGCACGCCGGTCACGGCGGCAGGATGCGGGAATTGCACACAGCCTGCGACTCGGGTTTTTCTTTCGGGTATGTCTGGAATCGTCTGCGTTCAATTGTGGCAACGTTTTTATATTTACACACGCTGAACCCCAATCTAGTATCGAGCAGAACCGGCATTTTCACGTAATGAGTCGCGTGAAAACCGCGCCAGATCAAGGCGTTGACGTGCCGGGCTTGAGTCGCGAACAGAATCACACGCAAAGACGGATTTTCAAACGCACCGGGCCTTGGCGGGACGCCATTGCCGGGGACGCATGACTTGAGGCGCGCAAGGTTGGAACACAAAGCGCATCAAATGTTGAGCGCGTTGCAGTCGCAAGGGCAACACAAGGCAAACGGCGGGACGGGTCATCTGGCTTCCAAACTTACCTTCACTGTTGGGGACTTTCACATGTCGAAAAGAGCACTGCTTACCGTATCCATCCTGATTGCTCTGGCAACGCCAGCACTCGCCTCCGCTCAGTCCGCAGAGAATGCGCAACGGAATGCAGATAAATCGGACGCTGGGCAACGCAATGCACCCGTTGCGATAAAGTACGGAGAAGCGCGCGGCATCGTCTCCAATGCGTTTACCGGGAAAGCGCTCGAAGGTGCCTTGATTCGTGTGCGCGAATCCGGTGAAACGGCGCGCACCGATAGCAACGGTCTTTACCGTTTCGTCGGCCTGCAGACGGGCCGCTATACGCTGGACATTTCTTACCTTGGATTTGCGACCGCAGAGAGAAGGGTGCGGGTGAGACGCGGTGAGGTGGTTGTCGCCAACATAAATCTCGGAGACAAAGAAGACACGCAGACGTTCGACACCATTGAAGTGCGGGCCACCGCCTTGACGGCAGAGGCTGCTGCGCTGAACCAGCAACGCACTGCGGACAACATCTCCAATGTTGTCTCCTCTGATGACATGGGGCGATTTCCGGACATAACTCTGGCCGATGGTCTGCGTCGCCTGCCGGGCATTTCGTTCCGGCGCGAAAGCCGCACCGGTGATGGGCAGTTTATTTCGATTCGTGGGCTGGACTCCGCGCTCGACGCGGTCCGGATCAACGGCGTCAACGTTGCCGCCGTCGGTGGCGCAGACCGTTCCGTGGCATTGGACGTGTTCACCACGGAAGGCATCAGCAAGGTGGTGGTAGACAAGACCTTGCTGCCGGACAACGAGAGTGTGGGTATCGGCGGAGCTGTCTCAATCGAGACATTGTCGCCAATGCAGCTCGGTAAAAATGTTGCCGAAGTTCGGATGGAGGGCTCGCAAAACCAGTTTGCCGACAAATTGGGCTACAACTACGGCGGGACGATTTCGCATATTTTTGGTGCAGACAGGCAGTTCGGTTTCATGCTGTCGGGATCAATTCGGCACCGCAACATTGCGGGTCTTGAAGTGCAGGCTACTTCAGCACCCATGGTATTGCCATCAGGTTACACCGACGAGGCGAATGTTCCTCCCACCCTTCGTTTTCCATTTGAACCCCAATACCCGCTTTAC
>JAFEFR010000152.1 GCA_018240485.1 Pseudomonadota bacterium | reverse complement strand
TGCCCGTCGCCTCGCGCGCGAAGATCCTCGAACACGCCGCCGACCTGCTCGAACAGCGTCGCGCCGAGTTCGTCGCGCTGCTTGTGCGCGAAGCGGGCAAGACCTTGCCCGCCGCGATTTCCGAAGTGCGCGAAGCCGCCGATATGTGCCGCTACTACGCCGCGATCGCGCGCAAGCTGTTCCAGCCCGAGAACCTGCCCGGCCCGACCGGCGAATCGAATCAGCTGTCGCTGCACGGCCGCGGCGTGTTCGTCTGCATCAGCCCGTGGAACTTCCCGCTCGCGATCTTCACCGGCCAGGTCGCCGCCGCGCTCGCCGCGGGCAACGCGGTGATCGCCAAACCGGCCGATCAAACCGTGCTGATCGGCCACGCCGCGGTGAAGCTGCTGCACGAGGCCGGCGTACCCGAAGGCGTGCTGCAGTTCCTGCCCGGCAAGGGCTCGATGATCGGCAACGCGCTGCTGACCAAACCTGAAATCGCCGGCGTATGCATGACCGGCTCCACCGAAACCGCGTGGACGATCAACCGCACGCTCGCCGCGCGCAACGCGCAGATCGCAAGTCTCATTGCCGAGACCGGTGGCCAGAACGCGCTGATCGCCGACTCCTCGGCGCTGCCCGAGCAGTTGGTCAAAGACGTCGTCGCCTCCGCGTTCGACTCCGCCGGCCAGCGCTGCTCCGCCGCGCGCGTGCTGTTCGTGCAGGACGACATCGCCGACAAGGTGATTCACATGCTCGCCGGCGCGATGGACGAATTGAAGGTCGGCGACCCCGGCCTGCTCTCGACCGACGTCGGCCCGGTGATCGACGAACCCTCGCGCAAGAACCTCGCCGACCACGCCGCACGCATGGATGCCGAGGCCAAACTCATCAAACAAGTGAAACTCGGCGACGAAACGGCGAACGGCACCTTCCTCGCGCCGCGCGCGTACGAGCTGAAATCACTCTCGCAACTGACCAAGGAAGTGTTCGGCCCGATTCTGCATGTGATCCGCTGGAAGTCCGACGAACTCGACCAGGTCATCGACGCGATCAACGCCACCGGCTTCGGCTTGACGCTCGGCATCCACAGCCGCATCGACTCGACCATCGCCCATATCGCCCAGCGCGCAAAAGTCGGCAACTGCTACGTCAACCGCAACCAGATCGGCGCGGTCGTCGGCGTGCAGCCGTTTGGCGGTGAAGGTTTGTCCGGCACCGGCCCCAAAGCCGGCGGCCCGCACTATCTCACACGCTTTGTCACCGAGCGTACCCTGACCATCAACACCACCGCCGCAGGTGGCAATGCGAGTTTGTTGACGCTCGGCGAGTGATTCCGAAAAATCGCAGGCCGGGGTGAGCGATCGCGAACCCCAACAGAGGCGTACAGCCTCGCAGGCTCACCTCAACCTACGTGCCACGTGCTTTATTCTGGGGAATACCGTGCGAGAACACGGAACACTGGTAAAGTGGAACGATGATCGTGGGTTTGGTTTCATAAGACCTGCCCGTGGCCACGAGGATATCTTCGTACACATTTCCGCGTTCCCCAAAGATGGACGACCGCCTCGGACTAACGAGCTGATTTCTTACGAAACGCAGACCGGACCGAACGGAAAACTGCGTGGGGTGCGCGTCATGCAGTCCACCTCACTCCGCGCCGCGCCGCATAGGGTGGATCGTCCACCTGCTTCCTCCCTGCGGTGGTGGATCGCTGGCGTTGCGATGGTGTTGTTCGCAGTCGGAGCTGTCGCCTTCCTAGGCTATTCACGTCTCGTCGATCGTGTCAGCTCAGGCGAGTCGATCACTCCAGCCGCTGCCCCACAACCACAGCCGGCTCACCTGATTGAGGCTTCGAGCTTCGCATGTGACGGACGCATATATTGTTCACAAATGAGATCATGCGAAGAAGCAAAATATTTTCTTCACCATTGCCCAAATGTGAAGATGGACGGTGACCACGATGGTATTCCCTGCGAAGATCAATGGTGTGGTTGATTCGCGTACTTGCGAAAAACCCGTAGGTCGGGTGAGCGGCCGCGGACCTCAACGTCGGGCGTACACACATGCGTTGGGGTTCGCAAGCTCACATCGACCCAAGGGCTGATGCCGTCTCGCAGCCTCCAGAATCCCATCGAATTGCCGCAATGTTCGACGACGCAGTAACTTAATAGTGCGGCCGGATCACATAACCCAGCGCATCTACCGCGTTTGATGCAGGGGCGAGATGTCGGCGCTACGACGTGAGCCGAAACTGGCGGCGCGCCCTCGCAAATGCCATCCTCCACGCTTGTTGGTACGACCCTGCACAGGTAGGCAATCGGGCCGCCATGAGCAAACCAGGGAAGGCCAGCTAAACTACTTGCATGCCCGGCCGCATCCCCGACAAGTTTATCGACGATCTGCTTGCGCGCATCGACATCGTCGAGGTGATCGAGCAGCGCGTGCCATTACGCAAGTCGGGCAAGGATTGGACCGCGTGCTGCCCGTTCCACGATGAGCGCTCACCTTCGTTTTTCGTGGTACCAAACAAACAGTTTTACCATTGCTTCGGCTGCGGCGTGCATGGCAGCGCAATCAAGTTCTTGATGGAATACGACCGCATGGCGTTTCCCGACGCGGTCGAGGACTTGGCCACGCGCGCGGGTCTCACAGTGCCTTACGAAGGTGGCGGCAAGCGCCCGATCGAGGATGCGAGCGATGTGTACCTGCTGCTCGATCAGGCGGCGAAGTTCTATCAGCGTGAATTGACGAAAAACGACAAAGCGCGCGCCTATTTCGAGGCGCGCGGGCTCGATGCGGTGACCATCGAACGCTTCGGCCTAGGCTACGCGCCGGACAAGTGGGATGCGCTCAAAAATGCGCTCGGCACTTCCGCACAGCGTATGGCACTGCTCGAAAAGGCCGGCCTCATCAAGAGCGGTGAGCGCGGCAAATACGAGTATTTCCGCAATCGCGTGATGTTTCCGATTACCGATCGGCGCGGACGCACCATCGCATTTGGCGGCAGAGTGCTCGCCGATTCCAAAAAGGACGCCGAGAAGTCCGATGAGGAATCGCCAGCGCTGGATGTCGGCGCGCAGGACGCGCGCAAGAGTGACGGCCCGAAGTATCTCAACTCGCCAGAAACGAGCTTGTTCCACAAAGGCTCGCAGTTGTTCGCGCTCTGGCAGGCGCGGCAGGCCAACGCCAAGCTTGCGCGCTTGATCGTGGTCGAGGGTTACATGGACGTAATCGCGCTCTTTCAGCATGGCGTCACCCAGGCCGTCGCCACACTCGGCACCGCGACCACGCGCGAGCACGCCGAGCTGCTTTTTAGAAATTGCGCAGACGTATACTTTTGCTTTGACGGTGATCGCGCCGGACGCGGCGCGGCATGGAAGGCGGTCGAGTCGGTGCTGCCGCGCATGCGCGATGGACGGCAGGCGTTTTTTCTGTTTCTGCCTGATGGCGAAGATCCCGACTCACTGGTGCAAAAGGAAGGCCGAACCGGATTCGAGCAGCGGCTTGCAACAGCCACGCCGCTGTCGGAGTTTTTCTTCGCTCACCTTGGCGCCGATGTAAACCTCGCCAGTCTCGATGGCAAGGCGCGCCTCGCCGAGCGCGCGCGGCCGCTGCTGACACAGATTCCCGACGGCGCATTCCGCGATTTGATGCTGGCCGAACTGGCGCACCGCGCGAACGTCAGCCTGCGCATCGACACGCCGGTGGGCGACGCGCCGCGCAAGCCCGCACGCGCGCAAGATCGCTCGCTGGTGCGCATTGCTGTTGCGCTGCTGGTGCAAAACCCCGGCTTTGCCGCGCAGATCGAGCCACCGCACTTGTTTTCGACGCTGCGCGCACCGGGCATTGCTCTGCTCATCGAACTGATCGCACTGTGCCGTGCGCGACCGGAAATTTCTCCGGCGGCCATCGTCGAACACTACGCCGAGCGCGAGGAAGGTCGCGCGTTGCAGAAACTCGCGATGATGGAATTTCCCGGCGGCGACGATGCAGCCCGCACCGAGTTCTTCGATGCGCTGCGCCAACTCGACCGACAAACCGTGCAGCAGCGTGTGGAAGACTTGATGAAAAAGCAGGCCGACGGTTCGATCAGTGCCGCGGAGAAGGACGAACTGCGACTCCTGCTGCCGCGCAAAAGCGCCCCCTCACCCAACCCTCCCTCCCAACGATAACTCCGTCGGGGGAGAGGGCGGTGATGCCTCACTCGTGAACCTGGTTTGGCTTGATCGCGAGCAACGCGAGCAGGGTCAGAAACGCCGCCGCCGCAAGGTACCAACCGACCGATTGCACGCCGTAGCGCGTGGCCAACGCGGTGGCGAGGTACGGCGCGAGCGAGGCGCCCAAGATGCCGGCGAGGTTGAATGCGAGCGAGGCGCCGGTGTAGCGCACCGAGGTTGGAAACAGCTCAGCCAGCGCGGTGCCGAGCGGGCCGTAGGTCAAGCCCATCAAAAACAAACCCAGCGCGAGGAATGCTGCCACGAGCAGTGCGTGATCTTTTACCAGCATCACGCCGAACAACAGGCCGAAGACGAGGATCGCCAAGGTCGCTGCGATCAGCATCGCGCGCCGCCCGCGCTTGTCGGCGATCCGCGCCGACAAGGGTATGCCCGCCGCGAAGGCGAGCATCGCGCCGATCTGCATGATCAAAAACTCGCCTTTTGGATAGCCGAGCGGCCCGGTGCCCCAACTCAGCGAAAACACCGTGATCAGATAGAACAACAAGAACGTGGCAAGACAGGCGAACGTCGCAATCGTCAGCGTGCGCACATGCTGGGTGACGACGACACCCATCGGCACTGCAACGCGCTCGTTCTGCGCCATCGCGCGCAGGAAGGCGGGTGTCTCGTGCAGGCGCAGGCGCACGTACAAGCCGACAAACACAAGCAGCGAGGACAACAGAAACGGCACGCGCCAGCCCCACGCCAGCAATTGCGACTCGCTCAAGGTGTCGGTCAGCACGAGGAAAATTCCTGCTGAGCAAATGAAGCCGATCGGCGCGCCGAGTTGCGGAAACATACCATACCACGCGCGCTTGCCGGGTGGTGCGTTTTCGGTGGCGAGCAAGACGGCGCCGCCCCACTCGCCACCCAGTCCCAGACCCTGACCGAAGCGGCAGAGTACGAGCAACAAGGGTGCGGTGACGCCAATGCTCGCGTAGGTCGGCAACATGCCGATGACCACGGTCGACAATCCCATCGTCAGCAGCGCGGCGACAAGGGTTGCCTTGCGCCCGATGCGATCACCAAAGTGGCCGAAGATGGCCGAGCCGACCGGGCGTGCGAAAAACGCGACGGCGAACGTAGCAAACGATTGCAACTGCGCCGAGGTGGCATTTTCCGCCGGGAAAAACAGTTTCGGAAACACCAGCACCGCGGCGGTGGCGAAGATGTAGAAGTCGAAAAACTCGATGGTCGTGCCGATCAGGCTCGCGAACAGAACGCGCCATTTGGAATTTGTCGGCGCAGCGTTCGTTCCGTTCGTCGTCGCACTACTTGCCATTGCCACACACCTCGCTACCCTTGTCGAACACGATACGCCACACACCCGAGGGCTGGCGCTGCCAGATCGAGTTGAACGTCGCGATGATCTTGCCGTCCGCACTGCGCACCGGGCCAGTGGTCAGCGCCAACGTGCCCGAATCGAGCACTTCGACCTGCGCCGGCTCCCACGAGAACGGCGCTGCGGGTTTGTCGAAGTATCTTTTCCACACCGCGGCAACCTGCACTTTGCCGCGCAACGGTTCCTTGTCACCGAAAAAGATCGTATCGTCGGCGAGAAAGCCGGTAAATGCGGCGAAATCGCGATCTGCCATGGTTTTCGCGAACGCGCGCTCGGTCGCCTCGACCTCGCGCTGCGCCTGCGCGCGAGGAATTTTCAGCATCGTGCTCGCACATCCCGCAAGGGCGACGCTGGCGAGCAGAATCAGCCAAATCACGGTGTTTTTCATGCTGCCGCCCCGAGAGTGGATGCATGATTGTGACAGGTCGCACCCGCCGTGCGCAGCACCAGATATGGCTTTTCGTCGAATTTGCCTGTATTGTGCGCGCACTGCGTTTGCTCAAGGTCACAGTGCACCGTGGCCGTTGGTCGACCCAACGTACCGATTCACGTTTCACCCGTGTTCTCCTTACGCAATCCCAGTGTCGATCTTGCGGGTCTCCCGAAGATCACGATTCATTCCACACCAAACATTGCAAGGAGTTAAACATGGCTGACCGTCAAACCGGCACCGTGAAATGGTTCAACGATGCCAAGGGCTTTGGCTTCATCACCCCGGAAAGCGGCGCGGATCTGTTCGTGCATTTCCGTTCCATCCAGGGCAACGGCTTCAAGACGTTGCAGGAAGGCCAGAAGGTCACCTTCGTGACCGTGCAGGGCCCGAAGGGCTTGCAGGCCGATCAGGTGCAGGCTGCCTGAGAGGTATTCTTTTCAGGAAAAAGCCCCGCCTTCGCGCGGGGCTTTTTTTTGCACCGAGCACATGAAGTGTTCAAAACCCATGCACTCGGTTCGCGCCGCAAGACGGCCAGATCAGCCTGAAGGCACTCCAGAACTGGAATCGCGGCTACTCGGATGCAAACACCGTGATCGCGTATCAAGAAAGCGAGTGACCGCAGTTCGATCATTGGGCCACGCCAACGTTCTATTTGCTCGACCACGGCAAGGCGAAACAGAAGATCGTCGGCTGGTCGCCCGAGGGCACCGAGCTTGAAACATTGCGCGCGAGCCTACGCGCATTGAATGACACGTGGTAACGCAGCGCACCCGATCTCCATCGATGGGAGACTTGCGTTTTCTTTGTCATGAGGTGAGAGAGTAACATCGTAGTTCTTCTCATCCGGAACTGCGCCATGAACGCCCAACCCCGCCG
>JAFEFR010000151.1 GCA_018240485.1 Pseudomonadota bacterium | reverse complement strand
GCCTCCGTCGGGGCAAGGCGACCCGTGATTTCCCGATACAGCGTCTCCTGCAGCGCTTGCGTGTGTTGCGTCATCTGCGCGTAGTAGGCGTTCTCGGCCTTGAGGTAGTTCAACACCTCGGGCTTGCTGCGCGTGTCGTCGCGAAGCCAGTAGTAGTTGTCGATGCGGGTGCCGTTCGGCGAGGTCACCGGGTACGGATGCACGGCGGCGAGCGGCGCTTGCGGCGGCGGCGCAACGGGCGCGCGCGGTGTCGTCGCGCAACCGGCGAGCAGAAGGCCGCCGAGCAGCGGCACGAAACGAATGCGGAGTGTGAGGACGGCGAACACGGGCATGGGGCGAGACCATTTCGATGCGATGGACGATGGTAGACACAGGCGCGCCGGGACACAACGCAATCGCAGTCGCGGCGATTCCCCGTTCAGAGGAAAGGTGCGCGGCGATCCCGGGGTGAGGCGAGGTTTCAGTCGAGGTGTTTTTCGTAACGCCAGGCATCCGCCCCGTCTTCGTAAAACGCCGTTTTTTCGCCGAAACGATGGAAGCCGAGGCGCTCGTACAGCGCGATGGCGGCGGTATTGTCCTTGCGTACTTCCAGCCGCAAGCGCGCGTTGCCGCGCAGGCGCGCCGCACGCTCGACCGCAGCGAGCAAGGCCTTGGCCACCCCGCGCCCGCGCGCGCGTTCGGCGACGGCGATCGAGTACAGCCGGGCGATGTCGTTGCCGCGACGATGGAAGGTCACCGCTTTGCCGAGCAGACCGTCGGCATCGACGGCGGCCCACACTTCGGCGGTCGCGCTGCGCAGGTGCTGCCGATACTGCCGGTGCGACAGGTGGTCGGTGGTGAAAGCCGAGCGTTCGAGGGCGAGCAGCGCCGCGAGGTCGCTGTCGTGGGCGCGACGGATGGAAAAATCGGGAGACAAGGTGGTCATGCGCCGAGCCTAAGCCATCGTCGCCGCGCGGGACAGTGGCGGCGTGGTGAACTCCGTGTAAATCGCACACGATGAGCCCGCCCGATCCGCTGGACGACGCAGACGTTTGTGTCACACTTCGCCTCCCCGAATTACGGCGTACCCCGCCATGTCCGAACCTCCGAGCGCCATTTCCGCACTGTCGTCCAGGCGCATCCGTGCTGTCGCCCGGGCGCTCCGCTCGATTTCGCCCGCCGCGCGCCCATGAGCCGCCTCGTCATCGTCGTGGAGAAAGCCTCGGACTGGGGCTCGTACTACCCTTCGGACAACGTCGTCGCGGCGCAGGATTATCTGAAAGAGCCGATCGCCGCCGACGACGAACGCGTGCAGGTGATCAACCTGTGCCGCAGTTACAAGTACCTTGGCATCGGCTACTACGTTTCGTTGCTCGCCGAGGCGCGCGGGCACAAGGTCATTCCCTCGGTGCGCACGATCAACGATTTGCGCAAGCGCGCGCTGTACGGACTCGACATCGAGGATCTCAACCAAAAGCTCGCCAATTTCCTGCCGGCGGGTGGGCGCGACACGACCGATCTGGGGGTGCTCGTCTACTTCGGCGAAACCAGCTACACGACCTTGTCCGATCTCGCCCGTCAGGTGTTCGAGACGTTTCCGTGCCCGATTTTGCGGCTGGAGTTCGAGCGCGAAAAAGTCTGGCAGATTGCCGCGATCAAACCCGCCGGGCTGCACACGCTGACCGATCAGCAGGAAGATTCCTTCGCCGAAGCGTTGGACAAATTCTCCAAAAAACTCTGGCGCAAGCCGCGCGCGCGCAAGGTCTATCGCTACGACATCGCCATGCTGGCCGATCCGAACGAAGCCATGCCGCCCTCGAACAAGCGTGCGCTGAAATCGTTCATCGAGGCGGGCAGAGAGATCGGCATCGAGGTCGAGCCGATCGGCAAGAACGACTACACGCGTCTGGCCGAATACGACGGCCTGTTCATCCGCGAGACGACCGCCATCGACAATCACACCTACCGCTTCGCCAACAAGGCGGAGAAGGAAGGCATGGTGGTGATCGACGATCCGGGTTCGATTCTGAAATGCACGAATAAAATCTATCTGCACGACCTGCTCAGATCGCGCAAGCTGGCCACGCCGAAAACGGAAATTCTCCATCGCGACGATGCAAAAAGCCTGGCCGAACTGCCCGACCTGCTCGGCTTTCCGATCGTGCTGAAAATCCCCGACGGCTCGTTTTCGCGCGGCATCGTCAAGGTGGAAACGCCCGAAGCCCTGAAGAAAGCGGCCGACGACCTGTTCCAGCACACCGCGCTCGTGCTCGCGCAGGAATTCATGTTCACCGAATTCGATTGGCGCATCGGCGTGCTCGACGGTCAGGCGCTGTACGCCTGCCAGTACTTCATGTCGCGCGGGCACTGGCAGATTTACAACCACGGCGCGAACGCGGCGCAAAAATCCGGCGGCTTCAAGACCCTGCCCGTGCGCGATGCGCCGAGCGAGGTGGTCAAGCTGGCGTTGAAAGCCACGGCGTCGATCGGCGATGGCCTCTATGGCGTGGATCTCAAACAGAACGGCCAGCGCGCCGTCGTCATCGAAGTCAACGACAACCCGTCGATCGATGCCGGCGTCGAGGACGATTACCTGGGCGAGGATCTGTACCGGCGCATCATGGAGGAATTCCTGCGTCGGCTCGAACGCAAGCGGCTCGGCATCGTCGATTGATGCGCGCAGCGCGTGCGTTGTTCTCTCATGCCGCGCCGGCGGCTTCGCGCGTGGCCCGATCCAGAAACTGCTGGAAGGCGTCGATGACCTCCACGCCGTCGAACAGGATCGCGCTGCGGCGCGCGATGCGTTCGCGCAGCGCCTGCCGCGCGGATGCATCGTCGAGCAGGGCGACGGCCTTGGCGACGTAGTCGTCGGCATCGCAGGCGACGAGGCCATCGATGTCGATCAAACGCAGCATCGCCAACGTCTGACGGCCGCGCGCCATGCGCGCGTTCCAGGTCAACACCGGCGTGCCGAGGCCGAGCGCATCCAGGCTGGTCGCACCGCCGGAGAAGCCGGGCGAGTCGAGCACGAGCGCCGCGCGGGCGACGCCGCCGAGGTAATTGGCGTAGTCCATCGCCGGCAGAAAGACGAGCGTCGTCGCGGGGTCCAGGCCGCGCTGTGAAAATGCCGCTTCGAGGCGTGCGCGGAAACGTCGAGCGACGCCGCCCTCGCGCAGGAAAAAACCGATGCGCGCGCCGCTGCGTTCGGCGATGCGCGCAAGCACGGCATCGAAAGCGGGCATGAGCTTGATCGGGTTTTGCAGACACAGCGCGATCGGCGCGCCTGCGGCATGGCGATCGAGCCAGCTGCCGTCGCCCGGCGCGGGCGGCGGCTCGGGGCACGCGCCGAGATCGGGCAGGCATATGAGTCGCTCGCGATAGTGACGCTGCGCATCCTCGGGTTCCAGCGCGGCGCCACTGAGAAAATAATCCATGTTCGCCAACCCGCTGGTCGCGGGATGGCCGTACAACACGCATTGCACCGGCGCGAGACGCAGCGCGCCGAGCATGTGGTGACGTGGATCCATGCCGGTTTCGGCGTAGATCAACGCATCGAGTTGTGCTGCGCGGATTTTCGTCGCGGTGGCGAGCGCGTCTTCGGCGACCGAGTCGAACGTGGCAACTTTTGCCGCCAATGCTTTGGTGTTTGCATCGCGCACGCCGCCGCTGTACCAGACGTGCACCTCGAAACGCGCCGGGTCGAGACCGCTCAGCAGGCGGTTGAAATAGCGCGAGACGGTGTGACGCATGAAATGGCTGCCGACGATGCCGACGCGGAGGCGGGCGCCGTGCGCCCGCGCGCGCCATGCGAGTGGGCGCATGAATTCCGGCGCATGCGCCGCCGACACGCGTCCGATCAGGTCGCCGAAACGCTGTTGCAACGCCGTGTTGTCGCGATCCTGATAGTGCAGCAGGAAGGTCGCCACGCCGCTCGCGGCGGCGGCGGCGCGGGCGCATTCCGGTGCGGTTTTGAGAGACAGCTCGGCGTCGAGCGCATCGAGCCCGTGGGCGAAGCGTTCGCGCTCCGCATCGATCTGTGCTTCCTCGCGGTAAACCGAGGGCAGCGACAGCGCTTCGGCCCAGCGCACGCGTTCGCCGTAGCGCGGATGCGTGCGGCAGGCTTGCAGAATCGTGCGCGCGGCATCGATATCGCCGGTTTCCAACAGGGCCATGCCAAGTTCGGCCTGTGTGCCGCCGTCGTGCGGATCGAGCTCCAGCGCGCGCCGCAATGCGACGATGGCGGCATCGAGATTCAGGCGCAGGCGTTCGGCAATGCCGAGCGCGCGCCACCATGCGGCATGCTGCGGTTCGAGTGCGCTGGCGGTGTGTGCGGCGCGCACCGCCTCGTCGTTGCGGCCGAGATCGATCAACAACATCGCAAGGTTGCCATGTGCTTGCGCGCTGCGCGGTTGCAGGCGCGCGGCGAGTTCCAGCAGCGGCAATGCCGCCTCGAACCGACCTTGCTCGCGCAGCAGATTGCCGAGATTGTTCGCGCTGTTGAAGTCGTCGCCGCGCCAGGCCAAGGCCTGCCGGTACGCCTGTTCGGCTTCGTGTGCATGCCCGCCCGCTTGCAGCGACAGGCCAAGGTTGTAGGCGGCCTCGACATAACCTTCGCGCGCACCGAGCGCGGCACGAAATGCCGCGGCCGACTCCTCGTGCTTGCCCAGACGTCGCCAGGCGACGCCGAGATTGTTGTGCGCTTCGGCGAAACCGGGCGCGCGCTCCACGCAGGCGCGCAGATGCGTCGTCGCCAGCGCAGGGTTGTTCGCCTGCAACGCACAGAGGCCGAGCAGATGCCAGGCATCGGCATTGTCTGGATCGAGCTGCGTCGCGCGCAGATAGTGGCCGTGTGCGGGCGCGAGCCGCCCCGCGCGATGGTGGGCGAGGCCGTGTTGCAATTCCTGTGCGGCCAGAGCGGGATCGGTGCGAGGCATGCGTCGATGGCAAGCGGCGAGGCCCGCATCATCGCACAGCCGCGTCATGCCCTGATGCGTCGTGCGCCGCACGGAATTTCGCCGTGCGCGCGGGCTTGCTATCCTGTCCGGCGAAATGCCGGCTTGCGCCATCGTGTGCGGGCCGAACCGTGCGGTTACCGCCGTTCGTTTTTTCGGAGTCTGTCGTGAAATTTGCCGTTGAAGCCGCCCCGATCGTCGTCGTTCCGGTCGCCGGCGAGGATCTCGCATTTCCCGTGCGTCGCATCTATTGCGTCGGTCGCAACTACGCCGCGCATGCGCGCGAAATGGGCGCGGACCCTGCGCGCGAACCGCCGTTTTTCTTCGCCAAGCCGAGCGATGCGGTCGTCTACGTCGCACCCGGCACGACCGGGCGATTTCCTTATCCGAGTGCGACGACGAATTGCCACTACGAGATGGAGCTCGTCGTTGCGATCGGCAAGGGCGGGCGCGATATCGCCGTCGCGCGCGCGCTCGATCACGTTTTCGGTTATGCGCTCGGCCTCGACATGACGCGCCGCGATCTGCAAGCGAAGCTGCGCGATGCGGGCCGACCTTGGGATGTGGCCAAGGGCTTCGATCATGCCGCGCCGATCGGGCCGATCCACCGCGCCGATGCGGTCGGCCATCTCGCCAAGGGCGCGATCTGGTTGACCCTCAACGGTGCGCCGAAACAGCAATCCGATCTCGCCGACATGATCTGGTCGGTGGCGGAAACGGTGGCGCATCTGTCGGGATACTTCGAGCTGGCCCCCGGCGATTTGATTTATACCGGCACACCCGAGGGCGTCGGCGCCGTCGTCCGCGGCGATACGCTGCGTGGCGGCATCGAGGGGCTCGGCGAGTTCGAGGTGGCGGTCGTTTGAGGCGCGCGGGAGGAACCGTCATGCAGCTCTACAATTATTTCCGCAGCTCGGCCTCGTACCGGGTGCGCATCGCGCTCAATCTCAAAGGCCTGCACTACGATTACCTGCCGGTGCATCTCGTGCGCGGCGGCGGCGAGCAATTTGCGCCGGCCTATCGCGGCATCGCGCCGGAAGGCCTGGTGCCGGTGTTGGTCGATGGCGATGCCGCCGTGCACCAGTCGCTGGCGATCATCGAATATCTCGAGGAAACCCACCCCGCGCCGCCGCTGTTGCCCGCCGATGCGGCCGGACGCGCCGCGGTGCGCGCGATCGCGCTGGACATCGCCTGCGACATCCATCCGCTCGGCAATCTGCGCGTACTCAAGTACCTCGCCGCGAATTTCGGCGTGCCGAAAGACGGCATCGACGCCTGGGCCGCGCACTGGATCGCGACCGGCTTCGATGCGCTGGAGACGCGCCTGGCGCAGCACGCTTCGCGCGGCACGTTCTGCCATGGCGATGCACCGACGCTGGCTGATGTCGTGCTGGTGCCGCAGGTGTTCAACGCGCGCCGTTTCGGCGTCGACATGAGCCGGTATCCGCTGATCGCGGAGATCGCCGAGCGCTGCAACGCGCTGCCCGCGTTCGCCGACGCCGCGCCGGCCAAACAGCCCGACGCGGAGTAGCCCGAAAATACCGAAGCGTCCTCCCCGCTTGCACGCGAACGAGCGCGGGATCGGGAGTCCCTACTTTCGGCACTGGACACGACGCATGCCTGCGTGGACAGTGCGCGCTCCATTCGTCCACGGAGCCATCATGTCGCGCATCGCCTTCAAACCCTTGTTCTTTGCCGTTGCTGCCGCTTGCGCTGCGGCGTCGAGTGCGCATGCCGTGGAGGATGTGGCAACGCGTGTCAAGGCGCTCAATGCCCTGCTCGGCGAGCAGTGGGAATACACGTTGAAGAATGCGCCCGAGTTCGCCTCGATGCTGGGCGATTATCGCTACAACGACCGCTGGAGCGACTACTCGCTGGCCGCCGCACAGCAGAAGAAGAAGGACGACGAAGCGTTCATCGCGCGCTTCAAGGCGATCGACACGACCGGTTTTGCCGAACAGGATCGGCTCAATCAGCAATTGATGGTGCGTCAGCTCGACGATGACATCCGCAGCATCGATTTGAAGCTCAACGAGATGCCGCTCGATCAGTTCGGCGGCGCCCATTTGCAACTACCGCAATTTGTCTCGATGCTGCCGTTCGACAGCGTCAAGCACTACGAAGACTATCTGGCGCGGCTGAATGCGGTGCCGCATGTGTTCGATCAACTGATCGGTGTGCTCAAGCAGGGCGAGGCGGACAAGATGATGCCGCCCAAATATCTGCTGGAGAAAGTCGTCACGCAGATCCGCGCGATCGCGCAGCCGACTGGCGAGAACAGTGCGTTCGGTCGCCCGGTGGCGAAGTTTGCGGACAACATCCCCGAGGCCGAGCGCAAGCGCCTGCACGCGGCGATCCTCAAGGCGGTCGATGAAAAAGTGCGCCCGGCCTATGCCAGGCTCGCCGATTTCGTCGAGAAGGATTACGCGCCGAAAGGCCGCAGCGAGCCGGGCATGTGGTCGCTGCCGAACGGCGATGCGTTGTATCGATTCGCCGTCGAACAGCAAACGACGACGGACAAGTCGCCGCAGGACATCCACGATCTGGGCTTGAAGGAAGTCGAGCGCATCGAAGGCGAGCAACTCAAGATCGCGCAGAAAATGGGCTACCAGAATCTGAAGAGCTTCCGCGAGGCGATGGACAAGGACCCGAAGACGCACGCAACCTCGCGCCAGCAAATCGTGGATTTGTATAAAAAGTACATCGCCCAGATGCAGCCCAAGCTGCCGCAGTTGTTCGGCCTGTTGCCGAAGACCAAGGTCGAAGTGCTGCCGGTGCAGGACTATCGCGAGAAGGAAGCGGCCGCGGCCGAATACAACCCCGGCACGCCCGACGGCAAACGTCCGGGCCGTGTCTACGTCAACACCGGCGACTACACGCATCGCTCGCTCCTTACCATCGAAACCACGGCCTATCACGAAGGCGTGCCCGGGCATCACATGCAGATCGCGATCGCGCAGACCTTGCCGGGCCTGCCACCGTTCCGTCAGCAGGCCGGCTACACCGCCTATGTCGAAGGCTGGGCGCTGTACGCCGAACGCCTTGGCGAGGAAGTCGGTTTCTATCAGGATCCGCTGAGTTATTTCGGTCATCTCTCCGATGAACTCCTGCGTGCGAACCGCCTCGTGCTCGACACCGGCGTGCACTACAAGCACTGGACGCGCCAGCAGATGGTCGACTGGTTCCACGCCCACTCCAACGAAGACGAGCCGGACGTGCAAGCGGAAACCGACCGCTACATCGTCATGCCCGGTCAGGCGCTGGCTTACAAGCTCGGTCAGCTCAAGATTCTCGAATTGCGCGCGCGGGCGAAAAAGGAACTCGGCGACAAGTTCGACATCCGCGCCTTCCACGACGAAATTCTCGACGGCGGCGCGTTGCCGCTCGACGTGCTCGAAGCGCGCGTGGATGGCTGGATCGCCCGCAGCAAAGGACAGGACGCAAAGAAATCCTGAGTGGACATCGGCGTTGTCCGCACTCTGTCCGCCGTATCGAGCGGACACGGTGCGGAATCGATGGTGGTTAAAATAATAATTAAAAACAATATGTTGGCGAAGTAATTCTATTGGCATGCCAATTGCTTTAATCGGGTTGTTCCGACTCTATTGAAGCGCATCGCCAGCATGATCCGAGATACCTCCGGCCAAGACCGTCGCATCGAAGTAGCGTCACCGCACACCCGCAAACTTTGGATCGTGGCCGGCATGGTCGGCGTGGCGGTGATCCTCGCGCTGATCGGTGTCGTGCCCTCGGTCGCGCGCTTGGTTTCGGCGGGAACTTCGGTGTCGGCGGCGGCGCTGCGCATCGCCGAAATCAAACGCGGCACGTTGGTGCGCGACGTTTCCGCACAAGGCAAGGTCGTCGCCGCGCAGGCGCCGACGTTGTACGCGACCGCGCCGGGCACCGTCACCCTGCTCACCCACGCCGGCGACAAGGTCGAGAAGGATCAGATCCTCGCCGAAGTCGACAGCCCCGAGTTGACCAACAAACTGCAACAGGAGCAAGCCACGCTGGCGAGCCTCGACATCGAGGTCGGCCGTGCCGGCATCGACGCGCGACAAAAAGCGTTGCTTGCGAAGAAAACCGTCGATTCGGCGCGAATCGACCGCCAGACCGCGGCGCGCGAAGTCGAGCGCAAGTCGCAGGCCTTCCAGAAGGGCGCGATGCCAGAGATCGAAGTGCTGCGCTCCAAAGACGAGCTGGCCAAGGCCGAGCTCAACGTCAATCAGGCGCAGGCGGATGCGCAGCTGCAAAACGAGACGGCGGCGTTCGAGCTGAAGACCAAGCGCCTCGCCTTGGAACGACAGAAACTGCTCGTCGCCGACCTGTCGCGCCAGGTCGACCAGCTCAAGGTGCGCGCGCCGGTCGCGGGACAAGTCGGCCAGCTGCTCGTGCAGCAAAAGGCAAACGTGCCGATCAACTCGGGGTTGCTCACGGTGATCGACTTGACCTCGCTCGAAGTCGAATTGCAGGTACCGGAAGTGTTCGCGCACGATCTTTCGATCGGCATGCCGGCGGAAATCAGCGAAGGCACCAACAAGTACAAGGGCGAGCTTTCTGCGGTGTCGCCGGAAGTGGTCAACGGTCAGGTTGTCGCGCGCGTGCGCTTCGCCGGCGACAAACCGCCCGGATTGCGTCAGAGCCAGCAGCTGACCACGCGCATCCTGATCGACGAGCGGCCCAATGTGCTCATGGTCGAACGCGGTTCGTTCGTCGATTCGGGCGCCGGGCGCATCGCCTATGTCGTCCACGACGGCATCGCCGAGCGCCGCGCGATCCAGATCGGCGCCACCAGCTTGAATGCGGTTGAAATCCTTTCCGGGCTCAAGCAGGGCGAGCGCATCGTGATTTCCGGCACCGATACGTTCAACGGTGCGGAAAAGGTGGTGCTCAATTGAGCCCAATCCATGACCGACGAGCCGAACGTGTGCGCGATACGAGGTTTGCGCTCGATTCCCGGCGCGGCGCGCCGAATAACCCCGATGCCGACGATCCTTGCCGATCCGCGGTTGCCGATTTCTTTCACTGAACCCGAGGGCGTCATGCTGAAAATGCAACATCTTTCCAAAGTATACCGAACCCACATGGTCGAGACGCACGCCCTGCGCGACTTCTCGATCCACGTGCGCGACGGTGAGTTCGTCGCCGTGACCGGGCCGTCGGGTTCCGGCAAGACGACCTTCCTCAACATCGCCGGCTTGCTCGAGGAATTCACCAGCGGCGAGTTCTGGCTCGACGGCGTCGCCGTGAGTGGCCTGAACGACAACGCGCGCTCGAAACTGCGCAACGAGAAGATCGGCTTCATCTTCCAGGGTTTCAACCTGATTCCTGACCTCAACCTGTTCGACAACGTCGACGTGCCGCTGCGCTATCGCGGCTACAACGCGGCCGAGCGCAGGAAGCGCATCGAGGAGTCGCTGGCGCGCGTCGGCCTGTCCTCGCGCATGAAGCACTATCCGTCGGAGCTGTCCGGCGGCCAGCAGCAGCGCGTCGCGATCGCGCGCGCGCTGGCCGGTTCGCCGCGCCTGCTCATGGCCGACGAGCCGACCGGCAACCTCGACTCGCTCATGGCGCGCGGCGTGATGGAGCTGCTCGAGGAGATCAACCGCGCCGGCACTACGATCATCATGGTCACCCACGACCCCGAACTCGCCGCGCGCGCGCAGCGCAACGTGCACGTGATGGACGGTCAGGTCACCGATTTCGACGCCGAGCCGAAGCTGCGCATGCAGTCGCGCGATGCCGACATCGAAGAAGCGGTGGTGTGATTTTGTTCCCTTCTCCCGCCGGGAGAAGGTGCCCGAAGGGCGGATGAGGGAAAGACCTTCGGCCAATGCGAGTTTTGATGGATCGAGACGCTCTTCCCTCATCCGGCGCTGCCGCGCCACCTTCTCCCGGCGGGAGAAGGGAAGCAAGGACTTCAGTATGTTCTCCTACTACCTGCAACTCGGCCTGCGCAGCCTCAGGCGCAATCCGATCCTCACCGCGCTGATGGTGCTCGGCATCGCGCTCGGCATCGCCGCGAGCATGACCACGCTGACCGTGATGCATCTGATGGGCAGCGATCCGATTCCGTGGAAGAGCAGCAATCTGCATTATGTGCAGATGGACAACTGGGATCCGAACAGTCCGTACAATCCCGACGGCAGTCCGCCTGACCAGGTGACCTATCGCGACGCGGTCGCGCTGATGGAAGCCGGCAAGGCAGACAAGCAGGTGGCGATGTTCAAGCTGGCGCTGCCGGTGCAGCCGGTCAATCCCGAGCTCAAGCCGTTTCGGGCGCTGGCACGCGTGACTTACGCCGATTTCTTTGCGATGTTCGAGCCGCCGTTCGCCTACGGCGGCGGCTGGAACCACGACCAGGACGCGCAGCATGCGCGCGTCGTCGTGCTCGGCAACGGCATCAACGAGAAATTGTTCGGCGGCCAGAACAGCGTCGGCAAGACGGTGCGCCTCGACGGCAACGACTACACCATCGTCGGCGTGCTCGGCGACTGGAAGCTGCGCTCGCGCTACTACGATCTGACCGTCGGCGCCTTCGCCGATCCCGACGATATGTTCATGCCATTCACCACGGCGATCGACCTCAAACAACGCTCCAGCGGCAACAACAGCTGCTGGACATCCTCCGCGGACGGCTGGGATGCGTACCTGCAATCCGACTGCGTGTGGATCCAGATGTGGGTCCAGCTCGATTCGCCCGCGCGTCTGGCCGAGTACCAGTCCTTCCTCGATGCCTACGTCAACGAGCAGAAGAAGTCGGGTCGCTTCCAGCGTCCGCTCAACAACCGCCTGCCCGACGTCAACACGTGGATGGCCGATCAGAAAGTCGTGTCGGGCGACGTCAAGGTGCAGACCGGTCTCGGTTTTGCCTTCCTCGCCGTGTGCCTGGTCAACACGATCGGCCTGCTGCTGGCCAAGTTCACGCGCAAGGCCGGCGAGATCGGATTGCGCCGCGCGCTCGGCGCGAGCCGGCGCGACATCTTCGGCCAGTTCCTGATCGAATCCGGCGTGGTCGGCCTGTCCGGCGGCATGATCGGTCTGCTGCTGACCGGGTTCGGCCTGATCGCGGTGCGCGCGCTGTACACGAACTACAAGACCGTGGCCCAACTCGACTGGGTGATGGTCGCGACCACCGTGTTGCTCGCGGTCGCCGCTGCCGTACTTGCCGGCCTGTATCCGACCTGGCGTGCCTGCCAGGTGGCGCCGGCGGCGCAACTGAAAACGCAATAGCTTTCCTTCTCCCACCGGGAGAAGGTGCCCGAAGGGCGGATGAGGGAAAAGCCTTTCGGACAACAAGAACGTTTGAACTTTGCAACGCTTTTCCCTCATCCGGCGCTGCCGCGCCACCTTCTCCCGGTGGGAGAAGGGAAGACAGGAGCAAACCATGGAAATCCGCCCCATCATTTCCGCGCTGATGCGCAGCAAGGTCGCGATGATCCTGATCGGCCTGCAGGTCGCGCTGACGCTGGCGATCGTGTGCAACTCGCTGTTCATCATCAGCCAGCGCTTCGAGCGCATGCAGCGGCCGAGCGGCATGAACGAGACCGACACGTTCTATTTCGGCAGCTCCGGCTTCGGCCGGGGCTACGACGCGCGTGCGACGCAGAAAGCCGATCTGCAACTGTTGCGTCAGCTGCCTGGCGTCGCCGCGGTAACGCCCGCGTGGAGCGTGCCGTTGAGCGGAGGCGGATGGGACAGCGGGATTTCGCTGCAACCGCGGCAGAAGACGGCGACGGCCGACTCGGCGATCTACATCGTCGACGACGCCGCGGTGAACACCTTCGGCACGCACCTCATCGCCGGCCGCGACTTCAAACCCGAGGAAGTGGTCGACACCGCTTTCGGCGGCTCCCTGCATCCCGCGGTCGTCATCGTCACCAAGGCGCTGGCCGACAAACTGTTCCCCGCTGGGGACGCCGTCGGCAAGCAGATATATATGGACCAGGATCCGCCGACCAGCACGATCATCGGCGTCGTCGACCGCTTGCAGCACATGCGCGCCGAGAGCAGCTCGATCGAATACTCGACCCTGGTGCCGGCCTACATGCCGTACGACAACTTCACCCGCTACCTCGTGCGTACCGAACCGGGGCGGCGCGACGAGGTGATGAAATCCGTCGAGCAGAAGCTGGCCGAGTCGAATCGCAACCGCATCGTCAGCAAGATGCGCACTCTGGAGCAGACGCGTCGCGATGCCTACGCCGACGACCGCGCGATGATGATCATCCTCGGCACGGTGATCGTCGCGCTGCTCACGATCACCGCGCTCGGCATCGTCGGCATGGCGAGCTTCTGGGTCGCGCAACGCACGAAGCAGATCGGCACGCGCCGCGCGCTCGGTGCGACCCGGTTCGACATCTTGCGTTATTTCCTGACCGAAAATTTCGTCATCACCACACTCGGTTTGCTTGTCGGCGGTGCGCTGACCTATGTGCTGAGCCTGTGGCTGCTCACGCATACCGACGGTGCGAAATTGCTGCCTTGGTACTACGTGCCGATCGGCTTCGCTTGCCTATGGCTGCTTGGCCAGATCGCGGTGCTCGGGCCGGCCACACGCGCCTCGCGCGTACCGCCGGCGGTGGCGACGCGCAGCGTCTGAGTGCCGGATCGCATCGCGCTCGTCGCTCCCACGTCCACGCGCGACCGACGAGCGAAACAGCGCCGAATCACACCCACTCGCGTGGCACGAGGTACTCGGCCAGCCGCGCTTCGGGCGTGCCCGCTTCGGGCGCGTAGGCGTACTCGAAACGCACGCGCGGTGGCAGCGACATCAGAATCGATTCGGTGCGACCGCCCGATTGCAAACCGAACAGCGTGCCGCGGTCGTAGACGAGGTTGAATTCGACGTAACGTCCGCGCCGATACAGCTGGAATTCGCGTTCGCGCTCGCCGAATACGGTGGCTTTGCGCCTGTCCATGATCGGCAGATACGCATCGAGGAAGCCGTTGCCGACCGCGCGGGTCAGGTCGAAGCAGCGCTCGAAACCGCCTGTGTTGAGATCATCGAAGAACAACCCGCCGACACCGCGTGTTTCATTGCGATGTTTGAGAAAAAAATAGTCGTCGCACCAGCGCTTGTATTTGGGATAGATCTCCGCGCCGAACGGCGCGCAGGCGTCGCGCGCGGTACGATGCCAATGTACGACGTCCTCGTCGAACGGGTAGAAGGGCGTGAGATCGAAGCCGCCGCCGAACCACCACACCGGCTCGACTCCGTCCGCACGGGCTTCGAAATAACGCACGTTCATGTGCGTGGTCGGCACATACGGATTGCGTGGATGCAGCACCAGCGAGACGCCGAGCGCTGACCAGGCGCGTCCGGCGAGTTCGGGTCGATGCGCGGTCGCCGACGGCGGCAGGGTTTTTCCTTCCACATGCGAAAAATTCACGCCACCTTGCTCGAACACGGCGCCGTTCTTGAGCACGCGCGAGCGTCCGCCGCCGCCTTCGCTGCGCGACCAGGCCTCTTCGATGAATCTCGCACCGCCATCGGCACGTTCGAGAGCGGCACAAATGCGATCCTGCAAATCACGAAGGAAAGTTTCGACGGTGGCGAGGGAGTCGGTGGACATGCCGTGCGCGTTCTCGGGGTGGGCATGGAAGCATAACGCCCGGCGCACATCGGAGCCACGATTGCCGCGCGCATGAAATTCGATTCGGCGCATCGCCCCGCACCATGCCGACTCGTTGCGGCGGCACGAGGGGGAAACCTATACTCCCCGCCCGTATTTTTCGCTTCGCTTACCCCGTTTGCCGACCCGCATTGCGCCACTCGCCATCACTGCGTTCACCGCCACATCCGCCGCCGGGCGCGGGCGGGAGGCGTTGGCGCGCGCATTGCGAACGCGTACAGGCGGGCTGATTGACAACGCGTTCTCCTCGGTGCCGCTGACGTGCAAGATCGGTCGCGTCGGTGGGTTGGAAGACGCGACGCTTCCCGCCGCGACGGCGGCATTCGATTCGCGCAATCACCGGCTTGCCTGGATAGGCCTGAATCAGGACGGGTTTCTCGATGGTGCGCGCGCCGTGGTCGAGCGCTACGGCGCCTCGCGCATCGCATTGGTGCTCGGCACCTCGACATCGAGCATCGGCGAAACCGAGCGCGCCTATCGCCAGCTCGATGCGCAGGGACATTTTCCGTCGAGCCAATGCCGACCGCAGGTGCATCAGCCGCACGCGCTCGGCATGTTCGTGCAGCGCGTGCTCGGCGTAGCCGGGCCGTGCCTGACCCTGGCCACGGCGTGTTCGTCGAGTGCGAAGGTGTTCGCCAGCGCCGAACGCCTGCTGCGCGCGGGCTTTGCCGATGCCG
>JAFEFR010000150.1 GCA_018240485.1 Pseudomonadota bacterium | reverse complement strand
TGCGTGTGCGTGAAGCCCGCAGGCGCGAGCAGCAGGCTGCCGGTTTTCGGCGTGATTTTGCGGCCTTGATGGTGGAACTCGGTTTCGCCTTCGCGGAACTCGTCGTTGAGGTACAGCGTCCACAGCAGCACGCGGGCGAGCGTGTCCTCGCCGCGCTGCGGGTAAACCTCGCAGTGCCAGCGTGGGTAGCCGCCTTCGTCGGCAATGTATTTCTGAAGGTTGATGGTGCCTGGTCGAAACGCCTTCAGTGCCAACGCGCTCAGGCGCGTGTCGTCGAGCGCGACCAGATTTTCCGGCTCGATCAGGATCGGCGCGCCGCCTTGCGGATCGTTCATGCGCAACCAGACCGGGCCGAGAATCGTGTAGGGGTATTTGCGCAAATAGGCGAGCAGGCAACGCAGCATGGCGTGGTTGAGCGCGCCTTCGGCCTGTTTCCAGCGCGCGTCGTCCGAAATGCAGATGTCCCAACTGTTCTTCAGCGAGGTTTCCACGCCGCCGCCGGTGGCCCCGCGCACGATGTTTTCGCTGGCCTCGAACGCGGCGATCAGCGCGCGACACTGCGCGGCGGGCAGGGCGTCGTCGAAGACTTCGATAAAGTCGGGGTGAGGCATCACGGCGCTCTTGAACTCGGACGCGAACATTCTCGCGATTGTGTGCGGCGCGCGCCAGCCTGCTGACACTATGCTGGCAGCAGCATCCGGGTATCGTAGCCGTGCGTTTTCGCCGTCATCCCGCAGGAGTCGAACATGAATCAACCGAAGCTGGTGTTTTTCCACAATCCGCACAGCCGCGCCGCAATGACGCGCGCGCTGCTCGAAGAACTCGGCGCCGAGTTCGAGCTTTGCCCCGTCGATTTTCGTCGCGACGAGCAGCTTTCCGCCGATTTCCGCGCCATCAACCCGATGGGCAAGGTGCCGGCGATCCGTGCCGGCGATGTGGTGGTGACCGAAACGGTCGCGATCTACATCTGGCTGGCCGATCTCTTCCCGGCGGCAGCTCTTGCGCCGGCGCTCGACGATCCCGAGCGCGGCGCCTATCTGCGCTGGCTGGTGTTCTACGCCGCGTGCATGGAACCCGCAGTCGCCGACAAGGCGATGAAGCGCGCGCCGGGTCCGCGCATGCAATCGCCCTACGGCGACTTCGAAAGCGTCGTCGCGACGATCAGCGCAGCGATCGACAAAGGCCCTTGGCTGCTCGGCGCGCGCTTCACTGCGGCCGACGTGCTCTGGGGCAACGCGCTCGGCTGGCTGACCGGCTTTGGCATGGTCGAAAAGACACCGGTCATCGCCGCCTACATCGAGCGCGTGATGGCGCGCCCGGCGCAACAACGTGCGCAACAGGCGGATGCCGCGCTGGCCAAAGAGATGGGGCTGGGGGGCTGATTCATGCGATTCCCGCGCACGCACGCGGCATAATGCGCGCGTGCGCCGTGCCGATCGCTTGTTCCTCATCATCCATGCCTTGCGCGGTCGGCGTACCGCACTGCCCGCGCGACGGCTCGCCGAGACGCTCGGCGTGTCCTTGCGCACGGTCTACCGCGATGTGGCCGATCTGCAAACCTCGGGCGTGCCAATCGAAGGCGAGGCCGGCGTCGGCTACATGTTGCGCAAAGGCGCCGACATTCCGCCGCTGATGTTCACGGTCGACGAATTGGAATCCCTCGTCGTCGGCACGCGCTTCGTGCGGGCGTTTGCCGGCGCGCGCCTGGCCAAGGGGGCGCAAGCAGCGTTGTTGAAGATCGAGGCGGTACTGCCGACGGAGCTGAAACAGCGCAGCGAGCGTTCGCGCATCTTCGCGCCGACGTGGCGCGAGCGCATGCAGTGCGCAAGCATGATCGACCAATTGCACGATGCCGTCGTCGCCCATCGCGTGCTGCGGGTGGAGTACGCCGACGGCGACGGTCGCGCCAGCGCGCGCGAAATCGAGCCCTTGTGCCTGGCTTTCTGGGGTGGTGCGTGGACGCTCGGCGCGTGGTGCCGCTTGCGTTGCGATTTTCGCAGTTTTCGCCCCGATCGCCTGCGCGCATTCGAGGCGACCGGCGAGGTGTTCGTGGAAACCGCCGAGCGTGGCCTCGAAGCCTACCTGCGCACGGCGCGCGCCGAACCTGAAATGAGGGAGTGACATGAGTTCATCGCAACGCAATGTCGATTTTTTTCTGGAACAGATCGCCGATGCCGGCACCGTTTCCGCACGCAAGATGTTTGGCGAATTCGGCTTCTATTGCGATGGCCGCCTCGTCGCCTTGCTGTGCGATGATCGTCTGTTCGTCAAGCCGACCCAGGCCGGCCACGATTTTCTCGGCAAGCCCGAACTCGCCGCACCTTACCCGCAAGCGAAACCTTGGTATCTTGTCGGCGAGGATCGGTGGGACGAACGCGAGTGGCTCGCACGTCTGATCCGCCTCACCGCGGCGCAGTTGCCGCTGCCGCTGCCGAAGCCGGAAAAAAAGAACGCGCCAGTCAGAAAATCCGCGAGAGGAAAACCACGATGAAGACATTGTCCTTGCTAGCACTCTGCGCATTGCTTGCGTTCGCGTCGGCGCCCGCGCCGGCGAAAAACGCCGATTCAAGCGTCGCCGATACGCGGTTCGAGACGTTGTACAAAGCCGAATGGACATGGCGCAAGCAGCAGTTCCCCGGTTTCGAGGATGAGGATAGCCAGGCGAGCGACAAGGACACCCGCCTGCCCATCGTCGCCGAGAAGGCGCAGCAGGCGCGACTGGCGTACTGGAACGACGTGCTGAAGCAGTTGGCCGAGATCGCGCCTGCCGATTTGTCGCCGGAAAACCAGCTCAACTACGCGGTGTTCAAGCCGCAGATCGAAAGCCTGGCTGCGGAAGTGCGTTTTCGCCAATACGAAATGCCGCTCAACAGCGACACCCAGTTCTGGACCAATCTGCGTTTCATGTCCGATCGCCCGCTGAAAAATGCGGTTGCCGCGCGCGCCTACATCGCGCGTCTCAACGACGTGCCGCGCTATTTCGACGAGCAGATGGCGAACATGCGCGCCGGGGTCAAGCGCGGCTTCACCGTGCCGCGCGCCGTGCTCGAAGGGCGCGATGTGTCGATCACCACGTTCACCGACGTGAAGACGTCGCAGGACAGCGATTTCTACAAACCGTTCGCCAAATTGCCGGCGAGCATTTCGGCCGATGAGCAAGCCGCGCTGCGGGCCGATGCGGTCAAGGCGATCCACGACAAGGTGTTGCCGTCCTACGCCAAGCTGCTCACGTTCTACCGCAAAGACTATCTGCCGCATGCGCGCACCACGCTCGCCGCGGAAGCGCTGCCGGACGGCAAGGCGTACTACCGCCAGCAGATCAAGGAATACACCACGCTCGATCTCGATCCGGAGCAGATCCATCAGATCGGCCTGAAGGAAGTCGCGCGCATCGATGCCGAGATGCAGGCCACGATGGCAGCCACCGGGTTCAAGGGCGACTTTCCGGCGTTTCTGAAATTCCTGCGCACCGACCCGCAGTTTTACGCGAAAACGCCGGACGAACTGCTCATGCACGCCGCGTGGATCGCCAAGCGCGTCGATGCCGTCATTGGCCAATACATCGGCTTGTTGCCGCGCGGCCGCTTCGGCATCAAGCCGGTGCCGCCGGCGCTGGCGCCGTTCTGGACCGCGGGCCGCGGCGGTGCGCACACGTATTGGGTCAACACCTACGACCTGCCCTCGCGCCCGCTGTACAACCTGACCGCGCTGACCTTGCACGAATCCTCGCCGGGCCACGCGCTGCAGGGCGAGCTGGTCGAGGAAATGAAGGCCGTGCCGGATTTTCGCCATGCCTACATTTCCGCCTACGGCGAGGGCTGGGCGCTGTATTGCGAAAAACTCGGCAAGGAAATGGGCATCTATCTCACGCCGTACGACGATTTCGGTCGCGAAACCTACGAGATGTGGCGCGCGGCGCGCCTGGTCATCGATACCGGCATCCATCACAAGGGCTGGACGCGGCAACAAGCCATCGACTATCTCGCCAGCCACGCCGCGCTGTCGCAACATGAAGTCGAAACCGAAGTCGATCGCTACATTTCCTGGCCGGGTCAGGCGCTGAGTTACAAACTCGGCGAAATCAAGATCGTCGAATTGCGCGCGAAGGCGGAAAAGGCGTTGGGCGAAAAATTCGACATCCGCAAATTCCACGACGCCGTACTGGAAATCGGCGCGGTACCGCTGCCGGTGCTGGAGCAACACATCGATGCCTATATCGCGAAGAACAAGGCCGCGTAGACGTGGCCGCGCGCAACCGCGATGGCGCATTTCCAAGGAAAGGCGCTTGCGCCATCGAACACAATTTGCCGACGAGGGAGTTTGGGAAGTTTTAACGGGGGGGTAGTCTCGCTTGCGCTATCCCATGACGGATAGTGCGGCATCCTTATCCCTCCCATCGACAAGGACTCAACGGACATGAACAAAATATCGGCTTGTGTGGTTGCGCTGGTTTCGCTCGCCGCGGCGTGGAATGCCTGCGCTGCTGAAACCTCGCTGGAAACCCGCAGCGTCCATCAACACCACGCATTGGATGTCGGCAGTGCCGATGCCGTAGTGGTGGTCGCGTGGCTGCAACAGCGAAAAGGGGAAGGTCAGGTCTCCGAGGCATTCGATCCCGATTCGGCGCGACTGGGCGCGCTGACGGTGGACATCCATACCGTCACCCGTGGCCCCATCGCCACGCGCGACGCTTCCGCGATGGCGAATCCCGACACCACGGGGGCGGGCGGCGTGACCCTGCCCACCTCCGGCACCCCGGGCGAGACGATCACGATCACGAACTGCACGACGGGCACCGGCACGGTCACGGAAACCTGGACGTGGACCGTGGCCTCCGACGGAACCGGCAGTTGGCAACTTACCGATGTCACGTCGCACATGAATCGCAACACGCGCTGCGCCGGCGGCGCGTGAGATCGATTGCGCAAAAATCAAAAGCCGAGCAGCAATGACGATGGCGGCAGCGCAGCGTTTGCACACCGCCAATGACGCGTGAACCCGCTCGTGCCAGCCGACACCGCTTCGGGACATCGCTCGTGGTGTTACGCTACACCGCCGCTCGCCCCTCGCGTTGCGGCTGGCTCGGGTGTAGACCTCACGAGGAGTGTCTTGTGCAGATTGACCATCGAATCGCATTCTTCACGCTTGGAGTTCTAAAAGCCCCTTTTGGCAATCCTCTGGTTCAGGGCTTCGTCGATCGCCTCGCGGAGGTTTACGCCGCCGCCGAAGGAAGCGCGGGATTTTTTGATCGATCTGTCAGAGATTTGCAGACGTGGGAACACTCGTGGGGGCCGGTTATTGCGCCAACCTGTATCCCGAGTGGGACTGCGCTTGCTCGTCTCGCAATGACGCTCTCACTATGGAGCGATCTTGAATCGGTCGCGGCATTCGCCTATCACGGCGTGCATCGCGAAGCGCTTTCCAGGCGCGCCGATTGGGTTGAAACCGGGCCATGGCCCAGTTACGTGGCTTGGTGGGTCGACGGGCAGCACAGGCCCAACTGGAGCGAAGCAGTAAACCGAATCGATCACCTCCACGCACACGGCCCTACACCCATGGCATTTTCTTTTCGGCAGCCGTTCGACGTAATGGGCGCGCCTGTCAGAATGAAAGCGCGCCCTGTGACCGAGAGGCCCGAGGCCTGACAGCTCGCGCGCGTGCCGCAGGCGCGATGGCAAGGGTGGATGCGGGGCGGCAAGCCCTGACCATTCCAGCGGGCGCTTGCCTATGGCGCGCATCGCTGAACTCAGACACACGATCGCACGAAACGCACGTCATCGCTGGTGATGCGTGGGTGGATTTCGTCACACGTCGCCGTCCTGCGACCAGCCTTCGCCCGTGCCGCGCTGGTAGACGCGATCGCGGTCGAGCACGTTGCCCGCGGGAATCGATTCGAGCGCCGCGAGTTCGGCGTGATCACGATTTCTCCCGAGACCGCACTGTCTGCGATGACAGCTGCCGGCTACACTGAGGATTCGGGCAGCGACTGGCTTGGCTATGTCTATCCGAATAGCGGCCCGACGCCGGCGATTTTGTAGATCATTTTTCAAGGGTGTGGCCGCGGCACGGCCTCGAAGTCACTATGCTTTCCGATACGGTTGGATTAGAAATGAAGCGTATTTTCCTGGTCAGTTCGTTTTCCTTGGCTATTATTTCCGCCGCGGGCATGCCTGCTGAGGCGCAAGCGGTTTTTCTGAACCCGAATGGTACGGGCCAAGTGCTCGTGTTTCCCTACTACACGGTCAACGCCGACAACATCACGTTGCTGACGCTGACAAACAGCACCAATCAGGGCAAGGCGATCAAGGTACGGATCCTCGAGGGTTACAACAGCCGTGATGTGCTCGATTTCAACTTATATTTGTCTCCGCAAGACATGTGGGCCGGTGCCGTAATCGCAAAGGGCGGCGGTGCGGCAATTTTCACCCCTGACAGCAGTTGCACGGTGCCGAAGCTTCCGAATACGGGTGACGCAGCCCTCGCTTTTTCAACAGCGGCCTTCGACGGGAGTACACAGCAGGGCAAGGACGGCGGCCCGACCGATGTCAGTCGTACGCTGGAGGGGCATATCGAAGTCATCGAGATGGGCACGGTGACGAACGCCGCGAGAGGCAGCCTGGACGCGATAGCGCATGCCGGGCAGCCCAAGGGTGCGCCGGCAGACTGCACGCAGATCAGCAATGCCTGGGGTGCTGGGGGTTACTGGACAGCCAATCCACAGACCGATATCGGCCCTGCAAGCGGCGGCCTGTCCGGGTTGGCTTCGATCGTCAATGTCGGCCAAGGCACCATTCAAGGCTACACGGCGGATGCCATCGCGCAATTTTATCAGCCGGGCACATCAGGCGTTCATACAGATCAAGCGGCACTGACGCCGAATATTGCCAGCGGCACGTCATTGACCAGTTTGACCTACCCCGGCGAGGCAGCCGTCGCCTCTTCCTTCGCCAATGCCATCGATGCCGTATCGTCACTGTTCATGGCGGAGACGATGCACAACGAATTCTGGACGGCGAACAGCATCGCGGCGAGTTCGGAGTGGGTGGTGACATTTCCGACGAAGCGCTTTTATACCGATCCCTATTACGTCAACCAACAGGCAAAGATGCCGTTTGCCAGAACGTTTGGCTCTGCAGACTTTGAACCGGCGACTTCCTGCGACCGGGTCTCGGAAGGGGCTTATGATCGCGAGGCGTACCAGAAAGCTTACCTCGAGCCCACGCTGCCTCCCGGGGGCTGGGGCTATTGGCTATGTCACGCAACCCAGATCGTTGCGTTCAGTCAAGGCGCGAAGTCTTCAAGCAGAATACTTGGCTCGCGTCTCACGGAACCCTTCCTCAATCCGACGGCCCATACCCAGGCGCCACAGGACTTCTTCGATTACCTTCCCGGAGACGCCGGCTGGGCCAGGATTTCTTTCGTACGAGCGGGATTGGAGGATCGGGTGGCGCTGAAGGCAACCAATGGCAATACTTTTCTAGGTCTGCCCGTCACGGGGTTTCTCGCCACACAGTTGATCAACGGGAGTGCGGGCGGGGCGGGCGTGTTGGCAAACTACACCGCTCAATACCGGCATAAGTATTCGGTTCGTTGCGTCAATGGGACGGGCCTCTGTTCTTGATGAGACGGGATGCAGAAATTCCACTTAGCCTATTGTCCAGTTTTCTGGGGCCAGCTCTGCCGGCGATGCGCTGGCGATGGCGTCACACGTCGCCGTCCTGTGACCAGCCTTCGCCCGTGCCGCGCTGGTAGACGCGATCACGATCGAGCACGTTGCCCGCGGGAATCGATTCGAGCGCCGCGAGTTCGGCGTA
>JAFEFR010000014.1 GCA_018240485.1 Pseudomonadota bacterium | reverse complement strand
GCCGACATTTCCATGATTTTGTAGTAGACATTGCCCTCCACACGCGCACCGGCAGCCAGCTCCAGTCGTTGCGTGGCGGTGACGTCGCCGTTGACCTCGCCATTGATGACCACATGCGGCGCACTGATTTCGCCTTTGATGCGTGCGCTGGTCGACAAGGTCAACATCGCATGATCGCCCTCGCCGTGCAGCGCACCGTCGATGTGGCCGTCGACATGCAGCCTGCCATTGAACACCACGTCGCCGCGAATCAACGTGCCGCTCGCGATCAACGACGTGGTCTCGGTCGGTGCGGCTTGGCCGGTTTTATTTCGATTGCCCAGCATGCGTTTCTCCGTTGGAAGACAAAACTTCCTGCCATGTAAAGTCGTGCGATATCTTGCCGAACTCGGCCCCGTCGGCCTCGACGCGAATGCTGTGGGGGGCAAACTCCGCCGGCAACTGAAGCGTGCCCTTGATTTGCTGAAAATACTTGAATGAAAACGCCATGCCTTTCGGATCGCCGTTGGCGACCAGATCGGTCCACTCCAGGGTCGCGAGCTTGTCTTGGCTGGTGCCGCTGATGCTCAACCGAACCCGACCACTCGCGACCTGCCCCGGTTTGAGATTTTGCGTCAGAGTGATGGCGAAGTCGAACACTCTTGCGTCATCGTGAAGACGGGTCAAGCCAAGCGACTGCACGCTCAATCCGTCGCGCTTGCTGTCCGCGCGCGTGAGACTGCTGTAAAAAGCAAGATCGGACCGCAATCCGGCGATCTCTTCCTGTCGCTCGCCGATCAAGCGCTGCAAATCCGCACTCGCCGCGTTCGCCACCTGCTGCGCCCGCTCAAGCACGGCGACGCGTTGCAGAAGTGCCGCGTTCTGTTCGAGCGCACGCTTCAACTGGGCGACACCATCGCCCGGTACGTTTTCGCGCAAAATCCAGGTCGTCGCCACCGCCACCAGCAACGAGGCAAACCAGAACAAGCCGATGATCGACCATTCGCGCCAGCGCAAATTGGCTCGGTGCGGGCGGATGATCAATGTGGGCGGTGGCGGGACGTGAGCCATGGATTTCGCAAATCGCAGACGGCGACAGCTTACCGAAAAATCGCCGTTCCCATCCATGCGCGAAGGCTATACTGCACCGCCGCCCTCACCTCGCCCCCCCATGCTCTGGATCAAGTCGCTGCATATCGTTTTCGTCGTGACCTGGTTCGCCGGCCTGTTTTATCTGCCGCGGTTGTTCATTTACGACATCGAATCAGACAACGCCGACGTCCGCACGCAATTGCGCGTCATGCAACGCCGCCTGCTCGGCATCACGCATATCGGCGCCACGCTCGCAGTGGGCTTCGGCGTCTGGACGCTGATTCTCGTGCCCGCTTATCTGCATCAGGGCTGGCTGCATGTGAAACTGACGTTGGTGCTCGGCTTGATCGCCTACCACATGTACCTGATACACCTGGTACGGCAATTCGCGCAAAATCGGAACACGCACTCTTCGCGCTGGCTGCGCGTGTTCAACGAAGTGCCCGCCGCGTTCCTCATCGCGATCGTCCTGCTCGCGGTTTTGAAGCCGTTCTGAGCGCGACATGATGCGCGGTGCCACCGCTGCGGCGATGGCGCAACGCCAATCAACTACCCAGCTTTTGCTGCAAGTAGCCGGTTTCGCCGAGCTGCTTGACGAGATGGAGCTGGGTTTCGAGCCAATCGATGTGTTCTTCCTCGGATTCAAGGATCGATGCGAACAACGCGCGACTGACGTAATCGCCGATTTTTTCGCAATGCGCGATCGCGGCCTTGAGATCGACGTGCGCCGTTTGTTCGAGCTTGAGGTCGCACTTGATCGCCTCGACCGGCGTCTCGCCGATCAACAACTTGCCCAACGCTTGTAAATTCGGCAATCCATCGAGAAACAGGATGCGCTCGATCAGGCGATCCGCGTGCTTCATTTCGTCGATCGATTCCTTGTACTCGTGCTCGGCCAACTCCTTGTAGCCCCAGTTGCGGTACATGCGCGAATGCAGGAAATACTGGTTGATCGCCGTCAACTCGTTGAACAACACCTTGTTGAGATGGCCGATGACTTGCTTGTCGCCTTTCATGCGTGAAACTCCGATCATGCTTCGAAGCGCGACTATAGCTTGTCGAACCGGTTCACGCGGAAACGCGAATCAGGCTCATCCATATCGACAATCCGCCGTTGCGGCGACGCCGCGCAGTGGCGCACTATGCCGCTTGCGCGGCGATCAGCGGCACCTTGAAGTTGAAGCGCGCCACGCTGCGCGGCTGTGCCTTGCGCAAGATGTCTTCGGCAAGACCCGCGCAGCTGCCACAGTCTCCGGAACAGCCCGTTCGACGCGTCAATTCGGACAAGCTGCCAACGCCATCGGCGGCGGCCTGCCGAATCATTGTGTCGGTAATGGCATTGCAAATGCAGACGTACATGAACCCGGACCCGTTCCCATGACAGGCGGGATTTGACTATAAATGCGAATGATTGTCAATTGTCTTTCTCTGCGGGCTATCGCCGAGAGCCAAAACGACAACGCCGGCTTTTGCCGGCGTTGTCGTTTCCTGTTGTCGGTGCAGTGCAGCGATCAGTGCTTGATCTGACGACGCAGCCGTTCAATGGCCTGCAACTGGGCCAGCGCCTGCGCGAGTTCGGCTTGGGCTTGAGCGATCTCGATGGCATCGGTGTGGTTGGCAAGCGCACGCTCGGCCTCCTCCTTGGCTTTGCGCGCGGCCGCTTCGTCCAGATCCTTGGCGCGCACCGCGGTATCGGTGAGCACGGTGACGACTTGCGGCTGCACTTCCAGAATTCCGCCGGAGACGTAGAAGAATTGCTCCTC
>JAFEFR010000149.1 GCA_018240485.1 Pseudomonadota bacterium | reverse complement strand
GACATGGTCGGCCATACCGGCAAACTCGATGCGGCAATCAAGGCGGCCGAGGCGGTCGATGCGGCACTGGCGAAAATTCTCGCCGCGATTCTCGACGCCGGCGGCGAAATGCTGGTCAGCGCCGACCACGGCAACTTCGAACAGATGCTCGACGAGAACGGCGAGCCGCACACCCAGCATACGGTGGGCCCGGTGCCGCTGGTTTACGTCGGCCGCAAGGCCACGCTCGAACCGGGTGCATTGCGCGATCTGGCGCCGACGGCGCTGGCGCTGCTGGGCTTGCCGGCACCGACGGAAATGACGGGGCGTTCGCTCGTCCATTTTGCCGCTTGAATCCGTTCGCGCCACGCGTTTTTTTCGTGCGTCGTTCGTGCCGGCTCGTGGCGGAATTTCCGTACCGTCGTGGCGTGGCCATCGCCATGCTGGCCATCGCAGGCCTGATTGGCGCCCGCGATGGGTACGCACAGAACGATGAAACCCGGCACGACGCACAGGAAGCCCAGGCCAAACAGCGGCTCGATTCGGTGCGCGCCGAAATCGGAAAAATCGTCGCTGCGCAGAAAGAAAACGGCGCCCGCAAGGCGACCGCCATCGTCGAACTGCGCGAGCACGATCTGAAGGTCGCCGCCACGGCCCGGGAGTTGCGTTCGATCGATTCGACTCTGGCCGGGCAACAAGACAAATTGCGCCAGCTGGAGACGCAGCGACTCGCGCTCGAAACCAAACTCACCGCGCAGCGCGAAACCCTTGCGGCATTGCTGCGCTCGGCCTACGTCGTCGGCCACGGCGAGGAATTGAAGTTGCTGTTGGCCCAGGAAAACATCGCGAAGATCGGTCGCATGCTCGAATATTTTCATTACTTCGAGCGTGCGCGTGTCGCGCAAATCCAGGCTCTGCTCAAGGATCTCGACGCACTGGCCCAGGTACACAAAGCCATCGACGACGAAACCGCGCAACTTACCGCGACGCGCGCGCAGCGTGCGGACGAAGCCGGGCGGCTCGATGCGGAGCGCACGCAGCGCGCCCAATCGCTCGCCGACCTGGACCGGCAACTCAAGGACGATCAGGCGCGCCTGGCCGTGCTCGGTCAGGACGAAAAGGAATTGAGCGACCTGCTCGTGAAACTGCGCGACGTGTTCGCCGACATTCCCAAGCAGCTCGCCGGTGCGGAACCGTTTGCTTCATTGCGTGGTCGATTGAGTTGGCCGGTGCGCGGTCGTGTGGCCTCGGGCTACGGAGCAAAGATCGGCGATCGTGCGAGCAGCGGTATCGTGATCGCGGCCGCCGATGGCGCCGAGGTGCATGCGATATCGCACGGGCGGGTCGTGTTCGCCGACTGGATGCGCGGCTTCGGGCTGCTGCTCATCGTCGATCACGGCGATGGCTATTTGAG
>JAFEFR010000148.1 GCA_018240485.1 Pseudomonadota bacterium | reverse complement strand
TATCTCAACTACGCACCGTACGGGCGCAATATCGAAGGCGCGGGCGCGGCGAGCCTGATCTATTTCGACAAGCCGGTGGCCGAGTTGACGTTGCCGGAAGCGCTGACGCTGGCGGTGATTCCGCAGGAACCGAATCGGCGTGGAAGCGGCGGTGGAAGGCACGACAACTCTCCCTCTCCCCCAAGCGGCTCCGTGCTTGGGGGAGAGGGCGCGGGTGAGGGGGCGGAATCGCAGCCTGCGGATGCCCCACACGAAGGTCGAGAAGCGCCCCCTCACCCAACCCTCTCCCCCAACGGTGAAGCCGTCGGGGGAGAGGGTTTTGCGAATCAGCGTCTGTTCGCAGCACGCGCACGCCTGTTCAAGCGCTGGCTCGCCAAGCATCCCGAAGACAATAGTGCCGCATCGCTGATGCAGTTGCCGCTGCGCCTGCGCTCGCCCTCGAACCTGCCGTTCGCAGCCCCGCATTTCGTCGAGGAAACCCTGGCCGAGGCGCGCCTGACCGGCACGAGTGCGCCGGTGCTGAACACGACGCTCGATCTCGATTTGCAACGCGTGCTCGAACGACAGGTGAAGAATCATGTCGAACACAATGCCGACCGTGGCGTGCGCAATGCGGTTGCGCTGCTCGTCGACACGCGCGATCTTGGCATCAAGGCGCTAATCGGCTCGGCGGACTATTTCGACGGCGCGATTTCGGGTCAGGTCGATGGCGCGCTGGCCAAGCGCTCGCCCGGTTCGGCGCTCAAGCCTTTCATCTACGCATTGGGTTTCGATCAGGGCGTGCTGCATCCGCAGACCGTGTTGCGCGACGTGCCGACCGCGTTCGGGCCGTTCGCGCCGGAGAATTTCGACGGGCGTTTCCTCGGCCCGGTGACCGCGACCGAGGCGCTGGTGCGCAGCCGCAATATCCCCGCGGTGTATGTGGCGTCCAAGCTCAAGAGTCCGGATTTCTACCAGTTCCTCAAGGACGCCGGCATCAGCCGCATGGCGAACGCGGATTTCTACGGCCTTGCGCTCGTGCTCGGCGGCGGCGAGGTGACGATGGAGGAATTGGCCAAGCTCTACGCGATGCTCGCCAATCGTGGCTCGTTGCAGCCATTGCGCCGTCGCGCCGATGAACCGCGCACGCAGGGCGCGCGCATGTTGAGCGAGGAGGCGAGCTTCATGGTGCTCGACATGCTGCGCCAGAACCCGCGTCCCGACGACACGTTGATCTCGCAGCCGGGCGGACTGCCCGTGTACTGGAAGACCGGCACCTCGTGGGGTTTCCGCGACGCGTGGACCGCGGGCATCGTCGGACCCTACGTGCTCGTCGTCTGGGTCGGCAACTTCGACGGCAGCGGCAATCCGGCCTTCGTCGGCGTCGAGACCGCGGCGCCGCTGTTCTTCCACATCGTCGACGCCCTGCGCGCGCGCGATGCGCAGATGCGCGAGCCCGCGCATGCGATGCCGAAAAATCTCAAGCGCGTCGAAATCTGCCTTGCCAGCGGCGATCTGCCGAACGCGTGGTGTCCACAGCGCGGCATGACCTGGTTTATCCCCGGTAGGTCACCCATTCGGGTCAGCACGGTGCATCGACCGGTCGTGATCGACACGGCGACCGGGCAGGCCGCGTGCCCGCCTTACGATCCGGCAAGAACGCGCACCGAAGTATTCGAATTCTGGCCGACCGATCTCGCCAAGGTGTTCCGCCAGGCCGGCGTGCCGCGGCGCGCGCCGCCGGCGATTCCCGATTGCACGGCCGCGGCTGACGACGGCCAGGCGCCGCAGATCACCTCGCCGGTGCGCGGCGCGACGTATACGCGGCGCACCAGCCGCGACGGCGAGGAGCGCATCGCGTTCAACGCGACTGCCGATGCGAGCGCACGCGAGCTGTACTGGTTCGTCGACGAGGATTTTGTCGGCGCGGTGAAGCCGGGCGAGCCACTGCTTTGGCAGCCCGCGGCCGCAGGCGAGTACACTCTGCGTGCGGTCGACGATCGCGGGCGTGCCGATTCGCGGCGCCTGCGCATCGACGTGGTGCCTTGAGCCGGTTCGCCTGCCGTCGAATGGGTGTGTGGCGGCGAGTGTCGAGAACCGGTTTCAGTTCAACGGGCTGAAAAACCGATCGCCGCGCGGGCGGTACCCGCGATCCGCGTCGAGCGAGTAGGCGATGCGAAACGCGCGCCCGGCGAAGGCTGTGCGCGGAACACTGCCGAAATAACGCGAATCCTCGCTGTTGTCGCGGCTGTCGCCCATCATGAAATAGTGGCCGTCCGGCACCGTGAGTGGGCCGAAGTCGCGCATCGCATGGTGTCTTGGCAGCACCATGACCGGATGCGTGACGTCGCCCAGACGCTCACGGAAATACTCGCGCGACTCGCCGCGGGTGGCGATCGGCAATTCGGCGTCCGCGTCGGTGGTCGTCGAAGCGTAGTTCAAGGCGATGCCGTTGATGAGCAGCCGGTCGTCGCGCATGGCGACGGTGTCGCCGGGCAGGCCGACCACGCGCTTTACCAGCGTGATGCCATCTTTCGGCGACGGGAAAATGGCGATGTCGCCGCGCTGTGGATCGTTGCCGTGGGTGAGGCGAACATCGGTGAACGGCACGCGCCAGCCGTAGGCTGCTTTATCGACGAGGATGCGATCGCCCTCGACGATGGTTGGATTCATCGAGCCGGTGGGTACAACCATCCAATCGGCGACGGCGGAGCGGAAACACAGCATCAGGCCGAGAAACAGCAGCAGGGATTTGTTTGCCGCGATTTCAAAGCGCAGGCGACGGAGGATTTTCATGCGCACTCCCGAAGTGTCCCGTCAGAGACCTAGCGTGGGTGCGGAAGTTCCGCAAAGCGGTGCGCCAGCGGCGATGCGTTTTTGGCGGAGAGGGTGGGATTCGAACCCACGGTGGACTTGCATCCACGGCAGTTTTCAAGACTGCTGCCTTAAACCGCTCGGCCACCTCTCCCGGGTTGCGAAGTATATGCCATTCGCCACGTTGGCCGAATCGATCCGCACAAGTGCGTGGGAATGCTATCGTTCGAGTCTTGAATATCCGGAATCCAGGCATGAGCACAGTCGGGCTGCACGAGGACAATCTGATCTGGATCGATCTGGAAATGACCGGCCTGGACACGGGGCAGGATTCCATACTCGAGATCGCCACCGTGGTCACCGACAAATCGTTGAACGTGCTGGCCGAAGGCCCGGAAATCGCCATCAAGCATCCGCTTGTGCGGTTGGAAGCGATGGACGATTGGAATCGCGCGCAGCACACCAAGTCCGGCCTTTGGCAGCGGGTACTCGATTCGACCATCGATACGGCGCGGGCCGAGGCGCTGACCGTGGATTTTCTGTTGCATTGGGTGCCGGCGGGCAAGTCGCCGATGTGCGGCAATTCGATCTGCCAGGATCGGCGTTTTCTGCACCGGTTGATGCCGCGACTCGAACGGGTTTTCCACTACCGCAATCTCGACGTATCGACCCTCAAGGAACTGGCGCGACGTTGGGCGCCGGCGGTGTACAAGAGCGTTGGTAAGGAATCCCGGCATACGGCGCTTTCCGACATCCGCGATTCGATTGCCGAGTTGGGGCACTATCGCCAACACATGGGCGCATTGGGTGGGGAAAGGCCGTGACGCAAGCACCTCGCAAAATCATCGGTTTGCATGATGCCGCTGCGCGCGGCGGCCATGTCGAGGCACCCGATTGCGGGAGGAATGCACGAATTGTTCGTCGAGAGGGTTGTAACGCGATGGCGCTGGCCGTATCATCCGCGCCCTTCGATCGTCGAAGCCCTTTTCGGAGAGGTGGCAGAGTGGTCGATTGTACCTGACTCGAAATCAGGCGTGCGTTCATAGCGCACCGTGGGTTCGAATCCCACCCTCTCCGCCAGTAAAACAAAACGGCCCCATGCGGGCCGTTTTGTTTTTGTCGACGTTGCGGGGCGATGTGTGGGTCAAGTACGTTGCAACAGCCCTCTGAGCAGTTGCGGTTTGTGATAGAGAAAGCCTTGCCCGATGGCGATGCCCGTGTGTTCGAGGAAGTAGTCGTTTTCGGCGTTGGTTTCGATGCCTTCGGCGACGATCGGAATGTTCAAGGTGGCTCCCAGCGATTCGACGGCGCGCAAAATGACCTGGCTGCGCGGGCGCTGATGGATCGAAGCGACCAGCGAACGGTCGAGTTTGATTTCATCCACGATCAGCTCGGAGAGCTTGGCCAACGACGAATACCCTGCGCCGAAATCGTCGAGCGAAACGGAAATATCGCAGGCGCGCAGGGTAGGCAGGATATGGGTCAAAAAAGGGCCGGATGAGGCGAACGATTCTTCGGTGATTTCCAGAGTGAACCGGCCATGCCGTTCCGCGTGGGAGATGCGGCGCAGCAATTTCAGCATGAATGGGATATTCATGGCCTGCGCAGCGGAGATGTTGACGCTATAACGAAGGTGGCTGCCGAATTTGGCATCCAGTGCGGGCAGGTGTCTCAGCAGGTCTGTCACGACGTGTTCCGTGATGTCGTCGAGCAAATCCAGCTTGGCCGCGATCGACAGAAACGTGCTGGGCTCGTGAGCGACGCCATCCGCATCCACCCAGCGTGCCAGCGCTTCGAAGCCGACGATGGCGCCGTTGCGGATATTCACTTTGCGTTGCAACGCGCAGTGGAATTCGCGTGCATCGATGGCGTGTTTTATGCGGCGTTCGACGATCAATTTTTGGCTCGCATTGCGACCAAGATCGTGAGTGAAAAACGATACCCCGCCTTTCATTCCGGACTTGACCCGGTACATCGCCAGGTCCGCATGGCGACGTAGAGTTTCATAATCCAAGCCATGTTCCGGGTAGAAGGCCACGCCGATCGATATCGATGGGTGAACTTCGGCATTTTCGATGGGCATGGGCAGTTGCACCCGACTCTGGATACGCTGCACGAACCGGGCGAGATCGGCTCGCTCATCCACGGGGTCGAAGGCGATGATGAACTCGTCGCCACTGATTCGCCCCAGCAGATCGGCGCTGCGCAACTCGGCCTGGATGCGGCGTGCGACTTCCATCAGCAGGGCGTCGCCAACGGCGTGACCATGCATGTCGTTGATATGTTTGAATCCATCGATATCGACGTAGGCCAGGGCCAGGACTCCGCCGGGCGATTTGTTGGCGAGTCGGACATTGATTTGTTCGCGAATGTGCGTGCGATTGGGCAAGCCGGTGAGTTGATCGTGATTTGCGCGATACAGCAGCGCTTCCTGGCTGGCTTTCAATTTTGCGGTCAGGTTGCGCAAGCGGTGACTTTCCCGGGTCGCCAAATTGGCACGACGCGCGGCCAATGCATGCGAGGCCAGGAGCGAGAATTTTCGAGCCAGAGCGGCGTGGGTTCGATCGAATCCAGGCTGGTCGACATCGCGCAACAGGAGCATGACTCCGTGGCTGCCGTGGACGGCGATCGGCAGGTAGAGCGCCGGTTGATTGCGCGACAATTTGTCCATCACCCCGTCAGGCCATGCCTCGATGCCAGAGCCGGATAGTGTCGAAACCACATGACCGGACAGAGCTTTGGCGAGCAATTTCCCCACGGGCCACAGGGTGCCCAACAAGGCGCGACGATTGGTGGCTACGCACTCCAGCGAACCGGGTGTCTGGTTCCGTTCGTTCAACACGAGGATGCAATGGCATTCGAAAATGGGCGTAAGGATCGCGAAAACAGGGGTGAACGGATCATCGCCGGCGTCGGTTTCGAGCATGGCATCCAGTGCCGACAGCAACAGATTGGCGTGCGTGGCTTCGGTGCGCAGCTGCTCGACCTGCTGGCGCATGACGACCAGGGTTTCGCGCAGTTCCTCCGAATCGTCCATGCCTTCCTCTTATTTGCCGAAGACGATCGCCGAGATCATCAAATTGCCGTGAACATTCTTGCCCAATACTGTGCCTTGTTCGCCAAAGGTGAAGCAACCCAAAAATGGCGCGCCGTCGAAACTTCGCGCAATGGTAGATGAAACGTCGTGCATGTCCTCGCCCACGGCAAACATGCAGCCGGCGCAGTACACGACCAAGCCGCCAGCGACGCCAGAGATGGCGTTTGGAAGCGTATTGGCGGCGGCGGACACCACTTTGCCGGCGCGCGCGACAAGTCGGGACTTGTTGCCGCGCATGGCGAAGACGGTCGTTCCTTCTTCGACGCTGGCGAAGGTCGACAGCACACCGCCGGGCAGGATTCGATCCGGGTGAAGCGGCAAGTAATGGGGGATACCCTCGATTTTTCCCGTTTTGATGCCCAAAGGGCACATGGTCGTGCGGAGAAGGGCGCTACCCCCGTGGTCCAGCATGTCGGCAAGGGCGCCGTCGATCCAGCGGTCGTACACGATCGCCGCGGGTTGATCATCGATGCTGACGATATGCCGCCCGCGAACTTTTCCTGTCGCATCGACTTCAGCGGCAGCGTGGCGATCGACACGAGTGACGATACCGCTTTCCCCACTCGGCTCATACCCGCCCTGTAAATCGACTCCGATGCCGCCTGAAGAGAACAGAACGCCAACGACCAAACCATCGCTCATCGGGCCATGCGGCCCCAGTTGGCGCCAACGACCGGCAATGGCATTGTCCGCCGAACTGCCGCCGAGGATCGGGCAGCGATCGCCTACCACGCGACGAAGCCCTTCCAGCACGGCTTCTTCGTGCCCGGGGGACTGGTATATCCAGATGAGTTCGGGCAACTCGCCGGCGCAGTCGGCAGAAGCCAGTGCGTCGTGCAGAGCCCGTTCGGCGCAATCGGCCGGGTCGTCGATCAGATGGCACGCCGCAGAGCCGTAGGCTCCGTGCGGATCCTCGACCAGCAATAGACCAATGGAGTCGACTCCACCCAGGCCGGCTTCACTCATGACGCCTGAGCAAGATGTGCCGCCTATCAGTGCGGCCTTGGGAAATTTACGCCGAAGGCAGGTCCAGATGGCGTCGTCGTCGTGCGCACTGCCGAAAAAAACCCAGAGAAAATCCGGCGTGATCGGAACCGCTCCGTCGATCGATGCCAGCAACGTCGACAAGGCTGCGGCAGTCGTTTCGGCGGCGGCGACAAAGGACTTCACTTGGATCATGCAGGCCCCCGATGTCTGTGTTGACGATCATGACACAGCCAAGCCCTCTGCCGGTCGTCGGCGATGGCGTTTTGCTGCGGACGCACCGCACGCATTCGCCTCGACGATCGCACACCCGCGACGCTTCGTTGCCGGCAGGCATCTTCACCCTTGTCGCGCGCGTTTACAAGAAGGACAGACGCATTCTGCCAGTCCTGCGTACGGGGAGTCTTGTCGGGGTTTCATCGCGCTACGGTGTCGGCGTGCTTCACGTTGAGTACAATCGGCAATTCCTTTCGTACCGAGCGCCCCGATGACTGAGCTGTCCGTTCCGATTTCGATTGGCGAGTTGATCGACAAGATCACGATTCTCGAAATCAAGTCCGCCCAAATTCGCGATGCCGCGAAGCTGGCCAATGTTCGTGTGGAGCTGGAGTTGCTCAATGCGACTTGGGCGACGAATCCCGCCTCACGCATCGATATCGCCACCGAGCGCGGGCAGTTGAAGGCGGTCAACGAAGCGCTTTGGGAGATCGAAGATCGCATTCGCCTGAAGGAAAAAGCGCAGGCGTTCGATGCCGAGTTCGTCGAATTGGCGCGCTCGGTCTATTTCCGCAACGATGAGCGCGCGGCGGTGAAGAAAGCCATCAACCTCAAGCTGGGTTCCAGACTCATCGAAGAAAAATCGTACCAGGACTACACGGCGTGACACGCGTGGCGCCGCTGCCGTGATCGGCGCGCGGGTTTGTGGTCAGCGCGGGATGCCGGCGAATTGCTCGAAGCGCTCCACGACCGCATCGGTTTCGACCAAGGCCATGACGTCCGGATATTCGATCTTCGTGCCCCACGGCAGATCGTGGGCGGGTTTGCCCTTGTATTTGCGGGCGGCGGCATCGTAGCGGTCCACGCACCAGCGTCGATCCGAATAGGGGCCGGAACGATGCGGGTTGCTCGCCGCATGCAGGCCGAGCACCTTGCAGCCGACAGCGTTGGCCATGTGCATCGGCCCCGAGTCGGGCGTCAGGATCAAGCTCGCGCGTTGGCACAGTGCGAGAAATTGTTTGAGCGTATCGCGACCGATCAAATCCAGCGGCGTGTTGCGACAGTGCGCGAGGATGGCATCGCCGAATTCGCGCTCCAGTCGACTCGGCCCGCCGCATAGCACGACGCGCCAACCCCGGCGGGCGACATGATCCATCACCGCCGCGTAGCGTTGCGGCAGCCAGTTGCGCAGGGCGTGACTGGAGCACGGGCTGACCAGCAAAGTGTCCGCCTTTCCGGGCAGGTGTCGTTCGGCAAACGCATGCGCTGCGTCGGGAATCGGGAGATCCCAGCGCACGTCGGTTTGGCGTAAACCCAGAGGCTCCAGAAAACTCGCCATGGCGTCGAGTACATGTTCTCCGCCGCGTGCGGGAATGCGACGATTGACGAACAGGCCATGCAGATCGCGGGAACGATCCGGGTCGTAACCGATGCGCAATGGCGCTTTTACGAAGGCGCTCACCACGTTCGCACGCAGCGCGACTTGCAGATGCAGGAGGGCGTCGAAGCGTCGGCTGGCGAGTTGGGCGCGCAAGGCGCGCAAGCCACGCCAACCGGCGGCTTTGTCGAATATCAGAAACTCGACTCCCGGAATGTCGCCGACCAGCTTGTGCTCGAGTTTGCCAACGATCCAGGCAAGCCGCATTTGCGGCATCTGAATTTGCAATGTGCGAATCAGAGGAACGACATGGGTGACATCGCCGAGCGCAGAGGTGCGCAGCAGGCATAGCGATTGCGCAGAGTCAGGAAGCGAAGGGGCGATATCCGGCATCGGGCTTGCTAGACTTGACGGCGGGCGAGGAGAGAGAGTGTCCACATCATGAGGACGGTACTGCAAAGACAGAAAACGGCAGATGGGGCGATTCTGTTCGATGCAAGCGTCGCAGGGCAAGCCGAATTCGATGCGCGTTGGTTCGAGGCGGCGTATTGGCGAGCGGAAAATCGGGCCACCGCCGAGGCGGGCGGACGCGGTGGCATCATCGTTGCGCACGCACCGCAAGGCGATTGGGTGTTGCGGCATTGCCATCGCGGCGGCCTGGTGGCGCGGGTGATGGGAGATCGTTATCTTTGGAGCGGCGAGGAAACCACCCGCAGTTTTGTCGAGTTACGCTTGTTGCACGAGCTGGCTCTGCGCGATCTCGATGCGCCGCGACCGATTGCTGCGCGCTATCGCCGCAGCGGCAGTTTCTATCGTGCCGACCTGATTTCCGCATTCATTGCCGAAGCGGCAACATTGGCCCGTTGCGTTTCATCGAACACGGCGGATGCCGCGATCGCGCAGCGCGTAGGCAGTGCGGTCGCCCGCTTTCATGCGGAAGGCGTTTATCATGCGGATCTGAACGCTCACAACATTCTGGTCGGGGCGGAAAAAATCTGGTTGATCGATTTCGATCGTGGCGAATTGCGCGTACCAGAAAGCGGGTGGCGACACGCGAATCTGGCGCGCCTGCGGCGATCCTTGATCAAGATCGGTGCCGGCGGCAGCGATGAGGCGGCATGGGATGCGAATTTCTGGCGGCCACTGATTTTTGCTTATGAAATCGGATTCGAAACGTCGGCAAAGGAAACGAATCGATGACATTTTCGCTGCGTTTTCTCGGTGTGGGTGCCGCGCAGGCGGTGGAGTTGGGATCGTCCGGGGCGGTGGTCGAACGCGACGGCAAACCGCTACTGTTGATCGATTGTGGCCCGGAAACCTTGACCACCTATGAGCGGACATACGGGGAGTTGCCGCGCGCGGTCTACATCACGCATACCCACATGGATCACGTCGGTGGTCTGGAGCGTCTGTTCTACCGTGCATATTTCGATGCAAATCTGCGCGGCAAGGTTCGTCTCTATGCGCACGCGGCGTTGATCGAGCACCTGCAGCGCAGAGTCGCCGATTATCCCGACGTCGTTGCCGAGGGCGGGGCGAATTTCTGGGATGGCTATCAATTGGTGCCGTGCTCTCGCGGCTTCTGGCACGAAGCGCTGTGGTTCGACGTGTTTCCGACGCGGCATCACATGCCGATGACGTCGTTTGCGCTGGCGCTGCGCGGCAGTTTCGTATGGACCGGCGATACCCGTCCGATTCCGGAAATGTTGGCGCGATATGCCTCGCACGACGAAATCGTGGCGCACGACTGCGCCCTCGTCGGCAACCCCTCGCATACGGGGATCGGGGATATCGAGCGCGAATACCCGGATGCGCTTCGATCGCGTTTCGTGCTTTACCACTATGGCAGCGAGGCCGACGGTGCGGCACTCGTTGCGCGCGGCAATCGCATCGCGCGGGCGGGTGAGCGCCTCGCTCTGGCGGCGCCGCATGTGGATGTCAAACTCAAGGAGTGATTCATCGAGCGATCATGGGCAAGGTCATTCCAATCCAGTGCGTTCCCGTGAGCGTGGCGCCGCCGCGCGATGCGCTGGAGCGACCGCTGCGCGATTTGCGCATCTCCGTGATCGATCGCTGCAATTTCCGTTGTCCCTACTGCATGCCGGAAGACGAGTACGCACAGGATCACGAGTTTCTCGGCAAAGACCAACGCCTGCGCTTCGAGGAAATCGAACGTCTTGCGCGCGCCTTTGCCGCGCTCGGCGTGCGCAAGCTGCGTCTGACCGGCGGCGAGCCGTTGTTGCGCCGCGATTTGCCGCGATTGATCGAGCTTCTCGTGCGGATTCCCGGAATCGACGACGTGGCGATGACCACCAATGGCGTGCTGTTGCCGAAATTCGCGCAGGCGTTGCGCGACGCGGGGTTGCATCGCCTCACGGTTTCTCTCGATACGCTCGATGCCGAAACGTTCCGCAGCCTGTCGGGCGGGCGAGGCGAGGTCGATCAAGTGCTGGCCGGTATCGCCGCGGCGGAAACGGCGGGGTTCGAGCGGATCAAACTCAACTGTGTCGTCGTGCGCGGCGTCAACGACCAACAGGTCGTCGATCTGGTTTCACGTTTTCGCGGCACCGGGCACATCCTTCGTTTCATCGAGTACATGGACGTGGGGACGCTCAATCAATGGCGTCCCGATGCCGTGGTGCCGAGCGCAGAGTTGATCGAACGCATCGGTGCGCGCTGGCCCATGCGTCCGGTCGCTGCGAATTATCCAGGCGAGGTGGCCGAGCGCCATCGTTTCGTCGACGGCGCCGGCGAAATCGGGTTCATCAGTTCGGTGTCGCACCCTTTTTGCGGCGATTGTTCGCGCGCGCGCCTGTCCGCCGACGGCAAGTTGTATACGTGCTTGTTCGCGCGCACCGGCTTCGATCTGCGTGCGGCATTGCGCGCCGGAGCCGACGACAAGGCGCTTGCCGATCTGATTGCCGGCCGCTGGACGCGGCGCAC
>JAFEFR010000147.1 GCA_018240485.1 Pseudomonadota bacterium | reverse complement strand
CGCGCGGCGCTCGAAGAAACGCTGCGGCAGAAACCGTATCCGGTTTCGATCGGGGTGCAACGCTCGCCGAGCCGGCTCAAGCATTTCAGCATTCCGATGCGCATCGAATTGCGCGGCGATGCGCAGAGCGGTCGCACCCAGCTTGCGCTCGTGTGCTCGGATCGCCCGGGCTTGCTTGCCGCCGTGGCGCAGGTGTTTCACGTGCGCAAGTTGCGTGTCCACGACGCGCGCATCGCCACATTCGGCGAGCGCGTCGAAGATTTCTTCCAACTCACCGATGCTTGCAATCGCAAGCTGGATACAAGGGAAGGCGAGGCGCTGCGTGCGGCGCTCGCCGAACGACTCGCGCCGCAACCTGCGGCAAACACCAACGCAACGGAGACCTATGTCCTCTCTTGAAGACACGATCGATTCGGCCTGGGAACGTCGTTCCGATCTATCGCCCGACGAAGTCGAATCCGCAGCCAAACCCGCGGTCGAGCGCGTACTCGATCTGCTCGAAAGCGGGAAATTGCGCGTGGCCGAACCCGATGGACACGGTGGATGGAAAGTCAATCAGTGGCTGAAAAAAGCCGTGCTGCTGTCGTTCCGCATTCGTGCCAACAAAATTCTGCGTGCCGAACCCGCGCCGTACTACGACAAGGTACCGTTGCGCTTCGAAGGCTTCGACGAGGAAAACTTCCGCACACTCGGCGCCCGCGCCGTGCCCGGCAGTGTCGTGCGCCGGGGTGCGCACATCGGGCGCGATGTCGTGCTCATGCCGAGTTTCGTCAACATCGGTGCCCATGTCGGCGCCGGCACGATGGTCGATACCTGGGCCACGGTCGGCTCGTGTGCGCAAATCGGTAAAAACGTTCATTTGTCCGGCGGCGTCGGCATCGGTGGCGTGCTCGAACCACTACAGGCTGCGCCGACGATCATCGAGGATGATTGCTTCATCGGCGCGCGCTCGGAAGTCGTCGAAGGCTGTGTCGTCGAGCGCGGCAGCGTGATCGGCATGGGTGTATTCATCGGCCAGTCCACGCGCATCTACCATCGCGCCAGCGGCGAGATCAGCTATGGCCGCGTACCGGCAGGCAGCGTTGTCGTTGCCGGCTCGTTGCCGGCACAAGACGGCAGTCATTCGCTGTACGCGGCGATCATCGTCAAACAAGTCGATGCAAAGACACGATCGAAGACCTCGATCAATGAACTGTTGCGCGGCAGCGAGTAGGGGTACGAACATGCCGGCATTGAGTCTGGGGCACTACAACATCCGCGCGCCGCACGGGCTGCTCGAGGATCTGCGCGATTTTTACTGTGCGACGGTCGGGCTGTGCATCGGGCCACGACCGGCGTTTCGCAGTCATGGTTACTGGTTGTACGCCGGTGACAACGATGTGTTGCATCTGTCGCAGACGCGTGCAGGCGAAGAGCGCGAGGTGGGTGTCGTGCCGACGTTCGATCACGTTGCCTTCCTGTGCAGTGATTTCAGCGCGATGCGCGCCAAATTGGTGGCGGAGGGTATCGCGCACTCGGTGGATACGGTTCCGCTCACGGGACAGCGGCAGATATTTTTCCGCGACCCGGCCGGCAACGGCATCGAGCTGAATTTTCGCGACTAGCGTTGCGGCCCGCGTACGATGCGGGCGCAAAGCGAAAATCCAAATTTCATTTACATCGCTGTCGAGCCGGCGCGCCACTCGGTCGATATAGTTCGCACCGAACTTGTCGGCGAAATTCCGCATCGTGCGTTGTGGGTTTCCGCCCCCTTGTCGAGAGTGCGACGAAAGACACGATGAACCGATTGACCGACGTTCCGTCGTACGCAGGGCCGGCACCGGTGTTCGTGGTCGGCTCGCCTCGCTCCGGTACGAGTGTGCTGACCTGGTGTCTGGGTCAGCACTCGAATTTTCTCGCGCTGGAGGAGTCCGGTTGGATGGGGGATTTCGCCATCGACCTTGGCCTGCGTCACGCCGCCGGCAGTCGCCGTGGCGAGCGTTCGCAACTGGCCGCGATGGGCGTCGATCGCGACAGCTTCATGGCCGAATTCGGCAGGGCCATCGATAATCTGGTTGGGCGCTATCGGGATGGGTTGTCGGATGCCTTCGAGGTCGGCTCGAAGATGCGCTGGGTCGATGGCACGCCGGAATACTCGCGCCATATTTTTGGATTGCACAAGCTGTTTCCCGAGGCGAAGTTCGTACACATCGTGCGCGAGGCCGATGCCGCCGTCGCATCGATGTTGAATTTCCATCGGCTCAACGGCGAGACGATCGTCGCCGATACCGCGCAGGCCTACGCGTACTGGAAAACGACGGTCGAGGCTTGCCTTGCCGCAGAGCGGGCCCTGGGGCGAGACGTCGTGCATCGCGTGCGATATGCCGATCTCGTCGAACGGCCGGAGCACGCGCTAACCCAAATTCTGGCCTTCCTCGGCGAACCTTTCCAAGCGCAATGTTGCGAGCCGATGCGCACGCGCATCAACAGTTCGCAGGTGCCGATCGATTTCGCGATCGACGATTTCCGTGTCGATCCCAAGCTGCTGCACGATACGCGCGAACTCAGCGAGTCTTTGCAGCGTCCGAATTTCGCCGTGTCGCCGCGCGACAGTGCCGCGGCGCAAGGATTCGAACGGATATTCGAGGAGCGCGTCGATTTTGTCGGCGCACTCGACGGAGAGTACGCCATCGCCCAAAGCGAGATCGCACGGCTGCAAGTGGAATTGGATCGGGCCAACGCGTGGGCGAGTGAAGGCGATGCGACCGTGCGTGATCGCGATGTGCGTATCGGTCAATTGCAAGCCGAGATCGAATGCGCCAATGCATGGGCGCTTGGCCGCGATACGATCGTGCAGCGTCGCGATGCGTGCATCGTGCAGTTGCAAACCGAACTCGACGCATCCAACCGCTGGGCGCTCGACGGCGACGCGACCGTGCGACGCAACGACGTGCGTATCGCGCATTTGCAGACGGAGTTGGTCGAAAAGACCCGCTGGGCATCGCGACTGGATCGTCTGCTGGGCGGCTTCGGCATGCTGCCGATCGTGCAATGCGTGTTTTTTGCCTTGTCGTATCTGGCCGATCGAATCGGATTGCGCAACATGCATGCGTTCATGCATGTCGCCATGTTCACATCGAGTGCCGGCGGTGCGATGGCTTTCGCGTGGATGCGTCGCGCGCAGGTGTTTGCGGCAGCCCGCGATGCCGACGGCATCGTCGAATTCTTCCGTTTTCTCTTGCAATAGCCTGCTGGCGCGACGACCATCGTCGACCGGCATGCCCATCGGGAGAAAACGGATGACGATCGCGCTGTACGGATTGGAAAAATGCAGCACCTGCCAAAAGGCGCGCAAGTGGCTCGATCGGCATGGCATTGCGCATGCGTTTGTCGATTACCGCGAGCATCGCCTCGATGCGCCGACGCTGAAAGAGTGGGCGACGCAGGTGGGTGGTTGGGAGAAACTGGTTAACCGCACTGGCATGACCTGGCGCAACCTGTCGCCGAATCGCAAGGCGCCCCAGTCCGATCCGGAATGGTTGTTGTTGATTCGCGAATATCCCGCGCTCGTGCGTCGCCCTGTCGTCGTGCGCGATGGCGTGGTCAGCCTTGGTTTCACCGACAAGGCGTTCAAGCAGCGTTTCGCCGCATGAGCGCGATACTCGACCTCACCATCGACCTCATGCGGCGTCCTTCGGTCACGCCGGACGACCAGGGTTGTCAGGCGTTGCTCGCCGAGCGTCTCGCGCGGGCGGGCTTCGCCATCGAGCATTTG
>JAFEFR010000146.1 GCA_018240485.1 Pseudomonadota bacterium | reverse complement strand
TGATGGTGTCGTTGTCGATACCGATCTGTCTCGTTATTACCCTGGGCTGCATGCAGATGCTCGGCATGTCGCTCAATATCCTTTCGATGATGGGATTGCTGCTCGCCATCGGCATGCTTGTGGACAATGCCGTGGTGGCGGTGGAGAGCATCTATCAGTATCGCGAAAAATTCCCTGACCAACCCTGGTACTGTGCCGTGCAGGGCACGCAGGTGGTAGGCGTTGCCATCGCCGCTGGCACGCTGTCGAGCATCATCGTGTTTCTGCCGATGGTTCTGGGTGAGAAGAGCGGTGTGAGCATCTACCTTACCCAGGTGGCGGTGGCGATGGCTATCGCGCACCTGGCATCATGGCTGGTTGCGGTCAGTCTGGTGCCGATGCTGTCGGCGAAATTGCCGCCGCCGAAATTCATCGGCAAACTCGGCACGATCCACACCATGCAAGGGATCTACGCCCGCATCGTCGATCTCACCTTGCGTCACCGCCGCTGGACGATGATCGGCCTGCTCGGCATGTTGTTGCTGAGTTTTGTGCCGGCAACGCAAACCAAGTTCGACATGTTTCCGTCCGGTGATGGCAATCAACTGCACCTTCAGTACCAGCTCAACGCGCTGTATACCCTGCCGGAGTTGCGCAAGTCGGTCGTGAGTGTCGAAGCGTGGCTGGATGCGCATCGCAAGGAATTCCAGATCAAGGACATCTACAGCTTTTACAGCGAAGGTGCAGGCCCGAGATCCGGCGCGATGACCAATATCCTGTTCGATGAGAACGAAACGCGCGATCCGAATGTCATCGAAACCATTCGCAAAGGATTGCCGAAAGTGCCCGTAGGCGAGATAACGCTGGGTTTCAACAACGGCAATGGCACACAAGACGGCATACAGGTCTCACTCAATGGCGATTCCAGTGGGGTGCTGCGCGAACTGTCTGCGGGTGTCATTGCAGTGCTGAAAGCCGTGCCTGGCCTGCGCGACGTGCGCACGGCCGAAGACGATGGCAATCGCGAACTGTCGGTGCATGTCGATCGCGAAAAGGCCAAGTCCTACGGATTCAGCGCCAGCGATGTCGCCCAGTTCGTGGCAATCGCCCTGCGCGGCGCGCAACTGAAGGACTTCCACGGCGGCGATACCCCGGTACCGGTATGGCTGCGTTTTCAGGGCGCCGACACGCAAAGCATCGATGCCTTGTCCGACTTCAAGTTGCGTCGCCCAGATGGCCAACAGATTCCACTGCTGTCGATGGTCGATGTGCGCACGCGCAACGCCTCATCGGCAATCGAGCGCGAAAATCGACAGACCTCGTTCGGTCTCAAGGCCAGCCTTGCGCCGGGGGCGACGCTTGACGATGTGAAGAAAAGCATCACGGCTGCGATGAAGGGCGTCCAGCTTCCGCCGGGATATCGTTGGAGCTTCGGCCAGAATTTCGATCGCGACGACGAGGCCGGCAGCACGATGTTGATGAATACCTTGATCGCCTTGCTTCTGGTTTACGTCGTCATGTGCGCCATGTTCGAATCCCTCATTTATCCGGCGGCGATATTGACCACATTCGTGTTCTCGATATTCGGCGTGTTCTGGACTTTCTGGCTTACCGGCACGACTTTTTCGATCATGGCGTCGATCGGCGTACTCATTCTCATGGGCGTGATCGTCAACAACGGCATCGTCATGATCGTGCACATCAATCAACTTCGGCATGAAGGGCTGGATCGACGCAATGCGCTGATTCAAGGCGCGCGTGATCGACTGCGTCCGATTCTCATGACCATGGGCACCGCGATTCTCGGCATGCTGCCGCTATGTTTGAGTCGCACCGGCATTGGCGGCGATGGGCCACCGTACTACCCGATGGCGCGCGCGATCGCTGGCGGGCTGTTTTTCTCCACGGCAGTGAGCCTCGTCGTTTTGCCGACGATCTATTCGTTGCTCGACGATGCCAGCCTGTGGCTCAAACGCGTTGTGCGCGATGCGCGCGCTTATCGCTGGCGCGTGAGCGCGTGAGCGGCAGTGGCGGTAACCTTGCTCAAGGCAAGGTCTCGATGGCCGCCGCTGTGGCGCGAATAAAACGCTGTTCAAGTGCGACAGATTGCGGTGCGCCCGAGAACCAGCTGCACATCAGCCGAGCGAGCTCCGTTTCGGGTGTCGCTGAAGATCGGTCTCGCATGTGCGAGGCAAGACGTTGCACTTGAAAATTCATGCGCAGCTGACGATCTTCTCTGGGCGTTTCGATGCCGGCAAGGAATTCGAGTTCGACCAGTAACTCGCGTGCAACATCGTCATCTCCCGGCGTTTTGGAATGTGTCTCGATGCGCGCAAGCCTTGCGTCGAGAGCGGAGGAAAATTCCCCCGCTACGGACAATTCGCTCCAGCGCGCGGCAATCGATGGCCCGGATCGCTCGCTCGTCTCGACGGCGCGCAGCAGCGCGAATTTTTCCATTGCCGCGGTAAAGCGGGAAATGCGCTTGCGACGCACCACATCGCGCAGTTTTCCGTCGATAATGTCGCGAAGGTGGCGATAGCGTTGATCGAGTGCCTTGTCGACCGGCGACAGCGCATGCCAATTCGTGTCGAGTTCGCGCAATTGGGCGTTGGCAGAATCGAAACGACTATCCAAACCATCGTCGAGTGCGATGACCTGCGCAATCAATCGTTCTGCCTGTTCACGCGCGATGGCAACCGTTTCATCGCGCTGCTTGCGCGCGTCATCGAGCTTGCCGAAGGCGGCATCGAGCGCACCACGAAATTCCTGCCATTGCTTTTGATCCGACCCACGCCGGCCTTGCCCCAAGGCCGTCCAGTGCTGCTGCAAGTCGCGAGCTTCACGCGCGATCGTGCGTGCATCGCTTTGCGTCTGTAGCGACTGAGCCCGTGCGATCAAACGGTTTTTCGCCGCCACGACCTCGCCGACGTGCGCGTCGATACGGGGAGAAAGCTCGCCGATCGCGGTCTTGATGCGTCGAGCCAGCTCGGTGCGCGAACGTGGATCGACGGCATCGAGCGTGCGCAACGCTTCGCCCAGCTGGCGGCGCAACGCATCGGCGGATTTCCAGTCAACCAGCGTTTCTGGCAATGCCGCAGTCCGTTGCAGAAGCGTTTCGACGTCGTCGGCGCGCGCCTTGCGCAACTCGCTGCGTTTTTCGAAGTATTTCATTGCCGGTCGCAGCGTTTGCTGGCAGATGGCTTGGAATCGTTTGCCAAACCCGGTTCCCGCCTGGCCACTCACGCCTTCGGCATCGTCCAGTCGTCGCCATTCTTCGCGCGCTTCGCGCACACGCAAGGCAAGCGCGTCCGGGTGCAAACCCGCTTGAGCAAGGTGCTCGATGTCTTCACAGAGCATTTCGCGACGACGATGGTTCGCCCAAATTTGTTGTTGCTTGAGATCGAGATATTGCGCATGCAGCGGTGTCAGCTTTGCTTCCAATGCGACCGGCAACGGCACCACCATCGATGTCAGATTGAGAAGACGATCATGCAGCCCATGCGCGGTGGAAACCGTACCGGCTTCCAGAACCGCCATGTATTGCGGGAGAATCGCTTCGATCTCGCGCAGATGCCCGCGTCGTAACTCACGTTCGTGCTGCGCGTCGGCGGCTACCTGCGCTTGTGCGGTAGCGGAGCCGATTTGCGCGGAAGACATTTCCACCGGAGATGCCTGCGATACCGGCGAATCGTCTTCAATTGGCGCCGGAGCAATGGGTGCGACGGGATTTTGTGCGTTGATTCGCGCCTGCCGTACCAGCGCATCGGCACCGCAATAACGAGCTTGCAATTCAACGGGAATCGCCTGACCAAGCGCGTCCCATTCGCGCATGATCGCCGCCTGTTCCGATTCGCCATCCGCCGGTGTCCGCACGAGCGCTTCCAGCCGCTGACACAGAAGGCGTGCTTTGTGCGCAATCGTCGCCGCATCGCCGCTGCCGATCCGCTGCGCGTCGATCAACTCGCGAGCGCGACGATTCACGGCCTTGTCGGTTTTGCGGGTACGCTCGGCAATCCGCGCAAGCGCCGCCGCATCACCGACGCGTTCGAGCGCAGCAAGACGGATGCCTGCGTCGGAATCGCGCACCGCGCATTCTGCGATCACCGCGGGGCGCGTCACGCGTTCCAGCGCGGCGGCGCGCAAATCGCGATCGAGCGCCGAAGTGGCGATCCTTTCGAGCTCGTCCGTACTCAATGTTTCCAGTTCGGCGATGCGGCGAGTCAGTGTGGGCAGATTGGCGTCGTTGGAGCAAAGCAGGCGCAAATACCCTTCTCGTGCCGCATTGCGTACCGTTGCATCGGCGTCGCCGGTCGAGCGCTCGCGCCAGATTTCATAATCATTTAGCCGCTTGATGGCGGCGAGGCGCACTTCGGCATCGGGGTCGTTGCGCACGATCTGGGGCAACGCGACGATCAGTTCGTCGGCATCATCTGACTGAATGGCTGCACGGCGGATCCTTGCATCCTTGTCCTGCCACTTTGGTTTGAACAGCCATCGGGCGAGTTTCATAGCAGTTTGCTCAGAATACGAATGCCGGCGAGATATTCACCGACGATCATGCCGAAGTTGGCGAGAATGAAAACCAGCAGGGTGCGCGAGACGCGGTTGCGCCACCAACCGCGCCAATCGAGTACGTCGTCGCGCAATGATTCGAAATCGGCCACGCGCGGACGCCGCAGTGCCATTTCGACCGCAGCGGCAACCGCGCCGACTGGTACGAAGGGGCGAAACGGTTTGAGTGGGCCGACCACGAACGCCACCAGCGCGCTGAGCGGATGGCCGCCGCCAAGCAAGGTGCCCAATGCGGCGAATCCGCCGGTGAACAGCACCCAGATTTTGAGTGCTTCCACACCGAAATGCGCCCCACGCGTAAACGTAAAAGCGATCGCGCCGATGATGATGGCAAGCACGCCAAGGCCGATCCATTTCGGCCATGATGAAGGCGGTGGCGTGGCGGAGAGCGCTTGCACAAGGCCCGCAGGATCGGCCTGTTGAGCCTGGATTTCCTTCGCCATCCCGGCTAAATGACCGGCGCCGATCACGGCCAGCACGCGGCGCACCGGCAGGCCTGCCTGGTTCGCTTTGATGCCTTCCTCGCGCAATCGCGCCGACATGAACGTATCGCGTTCGGCAATCAGACTGCGAAACAAAGGCTCGGATTGCTCGGCGAATTCGCTGAACGCGCTTTGCAACATATCGCCTTGTTTGAGTTTTTCGATGTCGGCCTCGGCAACTTCACCGCGCTCGAACAGGCTGCCAACGAGACCACCAAGCAAACCGAAACGGTCGAGAAACCCGACGCTACGGTAGGCTCGCTTGAGTGTCGTGGCCACCTCGCGATCGATCAGCCAGATCGGCGTGTGCTGTGCTTCCGCCAACTCCGCAGCGATCTTCATTTCCGCGCCGGGTTCGATGCCGAACTGCTCGGCGAGGCGGCGTTGGTACGCCGACAACGCCAGATTTGCCGCAACCATGCCGGCCTTGCCCTGACGGATGATTTGCAGGAGATCGAGATTACGCCACGCTTCCGGATCACGCATTGCGCGATAACGTGTTTCGCACAGCTCAATGGCGATCGCATCGAAATTTTCCGACTCGATCAATGCCTGTACGGCAGCGACAGAAGCGCGCGATACATGGGCCGTGCCGAGCAGGGTGTATTCGATGTCGTCGCGCACGATTCGAGCGAGAGGCTGGTCGGCGACGGAGGCAGGCGGATCGGGGGATTCAATCATCATGGATTCGATTCTCGTTCCCGTGCCGACGGGGACGAGGGTGGGCAAGGGGTTCAATCGCGGAATCGCTTCAGCAAATCGGCATACGCATCGATGCGGCGGTCGCGCAGAAACGGCCAGATGCGGCGCACGTTTTCGCTACGCTGCATATCGATGTCGACGACGATCAACTCGCGTTTGTCCGTGGATGCCTGAGCCAGCAATTCGCCTTGCGGGCCGGCGACGAAGCTCGAACCCCAAAACTGAATGCCGCGAGATCCATCCGGTGCTGCCTCGAAACCGCTGCGATTGCACGCCAGCAATGGCAGTCCGTTGGCGACGGCATGGCCACGCTGCACGGTCATCCAGGCCTCGCGCTGGCGGTTTTTTTCCATGTCGTCGTCGCCCGGATCCCAGCCTATGGCGGTGGGGTAGAGCAGCAGGTCGGCGCCAGCCAGAGCCATCAGGCGAGCCGCTTCCGGATACCACTGATCCCAACACACGAGCACGCCGAGTTTTCCCACCGAGGTTTCGATCGGTTCGAAGCCGAGATCGCCTGGCGTGAAATAAAATTTCTCGTAGAACGCCGGGTCGTCCGGAATGTGCATTTTGCGGTATTTTCCACAAATTTCCTTTTTCGCATCGAAGACCACTGCCGTGTTGTGGTACAGCCCGGCGGCGCGGCGTTCGAACAATGAAGCGACAACCACCAGTCCGAGCTCCTGCGCGAGCGCGCCGAGGCGTTGCGTGCTTGGTCCCGGAATGGGTTCTGCACGGTCGAATTCAGCGACGTTTTCGTGCTGGCAGAAGTAGGGGCCGTTGTGCAGCTCCTGCAACAATACGAGTTTTGCGCCGGCTTTTGCGGCCTCTCGCAGTCCTACTTCGATCGCATCGAAGTTGGCCTTGACGCTGCCACGATCGGTTTCCTGCAGCAGGGCGACACGCAATGGATTGCTCACTTCAGCGCTCCTCGCGGCACCTGCATGGTCATGCAATGCAGGCTGCCGTTCTGCCAAATCAACGGACGACAGGGGATAGGCACGATTTCCCTGCCCGGATGTGCAACGCCGATGACGCGCGCAGCTTCGGCATCTGCCGCATCATCGTAGGCTGGCACGAGTACCGCGCCATCGATGATGAGATAGTTCGCATAGGACGCAGCAAGACGGCGGCCATCGTCGAGAATGGGCGTGGCCCAGGGCAAGGCATGCAGACGATACGGTTTGCCGTCGAGCGTGCGCATGGCGGCGAGCTCATCGCGCATGCGGGCAAGCTCATCGTGATGCGTGTCGCGCGCATCGTCGCAGGCCTGAAAAACGATCGCGTCGTCCGGCGCGAAGCGCGCGAGCGTATCGATGTGCGCGTCGGTATCGTCGCCCTGAAGGTAGCCGTGTTCGAGCCAGAGCACTCGTTGCGCGCCGAGTTTGTTGCACAACAGTTGGGTCATCGACGCACGACTCAATTCGGGATGACGTTGATGCAGGCAGCGCCAGGTTGTGAGAAGCGTGCCACGACCATCGGATTCGATGGCGCCGCCTTCCAGTGCCCAGTCCACACGCACGTGTTCGGCACCGGCAAACACCTCACGCACGATCAGATTGCCGATCAATGCGTCGTCCCGACTCGCGCCGAATTTGCCGCCCCAGCCGGTGAACCGAAAATCGACGAGGCGGAAGCGTTTGCCATCGCAGAGCGTGATCGGGCCCGAGTCGCGCAACCAGGTATCGTCGTATTCAAGGGTAACGAGGCGCAGATTTTTTGCGACGACGCCTGCCGCCGCGAGCGCGGCCTGCGCGCGTGCGCATACAGGCGCATCGGCGACGCAGAGCACGACGCGCTCGTGTTGCGAAATGGCCGCGATCAATCGGGCGCAGGTGTCCTCGACCCGTTCGAGCCGCGGCGCCCAATCGGTTCCTGCATGTGGCCACGCCAGCAGGACGCCATCCTGCGGCTCCCATTCCGCAGGCAGGCCGAACAAGGCGGACGTCATCGGTGCGGTGCGGCGCTCTTCGGTCCGATTTCGTTCGGCGAGGCGCGATTGGCGACGGAATCAATCACGCGATCGCGTTCGAAGTAGACCGTGTAATCGGTATAAACCCAGCGATTGATCGTCGGATGTACGCGCGAGTCGCCGCCCGCAGGAGCAAGTTTGCTGCTCGGTGTGCCGTAGCGCTGTTCCACCTGCGCCATCGACAGGCCACGCGTGGGCAGGGAGAGGCGCTGTTCTTGATGAACACGATCAATCAGCAAGATGTCGGCCTGGGCGGTTGCCATCATGCCGGAGGCGATCAAAACGGCGAAGGCGATAGAAGAACGGCGTGACGACATGGCGCATGCTCCGATGGGGAGAAATCGTGTCGCGATGGTGCCAAGTCGGGGTGAGCGTTGCAACATCACCCCGAAGGCGGGTAATCGAAACCGGGACCAAAAACGTGAAGGCCGCCCCGAGGCGGCCTTCATGCTGAGCGTTCGGATGCGAAGCGCCGTTGAACGGATCAGCGTTGGCGCGCTTTGAAACGCGGATTGCTCTTGCAGATCACGAACACCTTGCCGCGGCGGCGCACGATTTTGCAATCGCGATGACGCTGCTTGGCCGATTTGAGGGAGGAAAGGACTTTCATGGTGGCTTCCGGGGTAACGGTACGATAAATACAGCCGCCTATTCTAAACGAATTCAATGGGTTTTGCATAGTCGCGGATGATTTCCGACTTTACCGACGGCTGGGGGGCTCGGCGCGTGACACCGCGATACCTTCCGCATCCCTTCAAATGAATCCCAGGCTGCGTGCGGAAAAATTGCCCAAATTCGGGAACAGCAGGCCGAGATCGCCAGCGTCGACGCCGAACCAACTTGCCAGCGTCGCCGAGTATTGGTCGACGGAGGTGGTTGGAATGATCTGACCGTAACCGGCGTCGTTCGGATTGTTGTCGGACAATGCCAAGCTCGGCATGGCCGCTTTGCCGCTGCCGTTCAAGTCGTCGCCATAGAATTTGCCACCCTTGACCGCGCCACCGACGACGAAGTGATGGCTGCCCCAGCCGTGATCGGTGCCGTTGCCGTTGGTCGACAAGGTGCGGCCGAAATCCGAGGCGGTAAAAGCGGTCGCCTTGGCGTCGAGATTTACGCTGCGCAGAGCCTTGTTGAAGCCGCTCAACGACTTCGACAGCTCGCCAAGCAGCGCCGGTTGCAACCCGGTTTGGCCATCGTGTGTGTCGAAACCGCCGGTGGTGACGAAAAATACCTGACGGGTTTGCCCACTGTAGCCGGCGATGCCGTTGTTCGCGGCCCAAATCAAGCGGGCGACGGTGCGCAATTGGGTGCCGAGGTCGTCAGTGCCGGTAAAAAAGGTTGCGAAATCCGGCGCGCCTTGTGCGGCAAGCGCTGCATTGATGATCGATGCGGTGGCGAGTGAGTGGTTCATCGTCGCCGCATAAGTGCGTTCGAGCGCGTTGGCCTGCGTGCCGGAAGCGTGCAACGCGCGGAACACGGCATCGATACCGGTGCCGGCGGGGTCGTAGAACTCCTGCAACGTGTTGGCGCCGTCCGAACCCATGATGTAGCTGTTCTGCGCATTGCCGCGGATGAACGCATCTTCGGTACCCAGCGATGTCAGCATCGGCAAACCCGGGCCACTGGCATTGGCGAGGAGATCGCAAAGCCGCCCACCCCAGCCCGTGGCGGGCGTGTTCGAGGGTGGTGCGGATTGCCAGTACGCGATTTGATCGGCATGCGAGAACAACTGCGGCGGCAGGGTCGCGCCGTGGTTGGCATACTGCGCTTTGCTGACGGGCCCGACGAGCGTGCCGACATTGGCAACGATCGCCGCCGGACTCGATGCCTGGTTGAACAACGCCGCCAACTCGGGCATGGCTGGATGCAAACCGTACATCCCGCCATCGCCAGGCGAACCAGCACCGGACGCGGGCGCATTCAAAGGCAGCACCTGATTTTGCGCGATCGCCAGCGAGGGACGTACCGCTTTGTAGAGGCCGTACTGCGTGGTGCTGATGGGAACAACGGTATTGAACCCGTCGTTGCCGCCATACAAAAAAACGCAGATCAAAGCCTTGTAGTCGCTGAACGTATAACTGCCCTGGGTCGCGGCGGCGCGCACGAGCTGAAGATTGCCAAAGGCGGAGTAGACGCTGGCGCCAAGCGCGGCGCGAAGCGTTCGATTCAGAAAGCGACGACGGTCGACGTGCATGGCGATCCTATTTCTGGATGGCGTATTCGGGCGAAGCGAGAATCAAATACAACGCGCGCTGGATGCGTTCGCGACGCCAGTCTTCATTGCCGTCGGCCCAGGTGGCGTCGATGGGATTGAGGTAGGCCAGCAGGATTCCGCGCATATAGGTCGACATCTGCCCGGACATGAAGCGCAGGTTGTAGGCATCGACGAGTCGGTCGGCAGGGTCGCTTGCGCCGCCTTTGGCACTGCCGGCGAGAGCAAGATCGCGCGAGAGATCGATGCGTACGTCGCCGAAGTCGTCGCTGGCATCGCAGACGTCGGACACGTCGAGATAGGCGGCACGCTCCATCGCATCGTTGCTGACCTGGATGATGCCGGAGTCGGTCGTGATCTGGAACTCGGGCCCGTATAGCTTGCGCTGAGTCATTTCGCCCGGCGGAACGAAACCCGGGCGAAAAAAATTGAACACCGAAGGTGAATTCAACGGCGTTTGGCCGATGAAATAATCGGTACTCCAGGTCGAACTGTAGCCGGCGTAGCGATACGCTTGTTTGGCGTAATGGAGGGTATAGCTCGTGCCGTCGTCGTTTTTGTATACCGTGTCGTTGCCGCAGGTATGACGGGCGCCCATCGCGCGCCAGACGTGTGTCAGGCGCAACAGCGGTTCGCGCAACTTGCCGTAGGAGTCGCCCTGCTGAGACAGGGGCAGGCGCGCTTCGGCGTCGAGCAGGATCGCGCGAACGACGGCCCCGAGATCGCCGCGCACTCCGGAGCCATTGTTGGCAAAAACGGCGGCGACGCGCTGTATGTAGCCTGGCGAAGGATTGCTCGTCACCAGACGCTGGATCAATTGCCTGGCAACGAACGGGCCAACGTTTGGGTGATTGAAGATGTTGTCGAGCGCGAATTTCAGATCGCTCACCGCGTTGCCGCCGGCAGCCAGGGCGCCGCCATTTTGCGCGCCGGGATATTTCAACAATTGTTTGACTGGCAAGTCGTCCGGCCCGCGCGTCCCGTTGTCGTGCCAATTTTCGAAGGCGCTCATCGGCGTCTCGAAATCCTTGCCGGTCGTATAGTCGGGGCCGCAGTCGTCGAATTGTCCGTAGTTCGGGTCGGGCTGACAATCGAACCAATTCCACCCCGTAAAGGCATGGGCGAACGCCTTCACCGTGGATTGATCGTAAGTGGGGATGGGTATGCCATTGGCCAATTGTGGCGTGCCATCGGCGTTGAGCATGACGAGGCCAACACTGAAAAGCTGGTTGACCTCGCGCGCGAAGTTTTCGTCCGGATGGATGTTTTGCTTCGAGTCAGCGCGCTGGTTGCCGAGCATGTTGAGATACACGCCCATGGCCGGACTCAACGCAACTTTCTCCAACAAGGTGCGGTAGTTGCCGAAGGCGTTGTCGATCAGGATGTCGTAGTAATAGGCGGCGCCATTGGGAAATTGATCGATGAGCGTATTCTGGGTCGACACTACGAATATTTCGCTGAGCGCAAAGGCGACGCGTTGACGCAATTGGTCTCTATGGATGATGAGATTGTTCGCAGGATCGGGGCCACCCAACGCGCCGAGGAACCACGCTTCAGTGCGTGCGTTGCCCTGAAACGGCTCTTGCAACGCATTCACGATCCAATTGCGATAATCCAGTTCATGCGTCGGTGGGGTGGCGTTCTTGTCCATCTGCTCCGTTATCCACGCCGGGTTGCCGATGGCGATCGCGTGCGTGATGTCTGCATCGGTCGGCCCGAACGTGGCCTGAGCGAGGAGACGCGCCGCATCGCTGTCGCTTTGCGTCGCAACGGGAGGCGGCATGCGCGGTGTGATGGGGTGCGGTGGCGGTCGTGGAAGTCGCGGCGGGACGGCGGCGGACGCGCAAACGCCGATGGTCAACGCCAAGCCGAATGCGAGTGCGCGCGGGAATCGTGGGACAGTCGCGATGAACGAGCGAGCGCGCATGTTCGATTC
>JAFEFR010000145.1 GCA_018240485.1 Pseudomonadota bacterium | reverse complement strand
CCCGCGGTGACGGATTGCGCGACGTAGAGGCGGTTCTCCAGCGCGCGCGCCATGCACCCGATGCGCACGCGCGAGGCCCCGGCTTCGGTATCCGTACAACTCGGCACGAGCAGCAGGCGCGCACCGGCCTCGCGTTGCGCGCGCGCGTACAGCGGAAACTCGCTGTCGTAACAGATGGCGATGCCAATGCGGCCATGCGCGGTGTCGAACACCTTGAGCGCATCACCGGGCTCGATCATGCCCGCCGATTTTTCAAAACCGGTCAGGGTCAATTTGTCCTGAAAGCCGTACGCACCATCCGGTGCAAAAAAATACGCGCGGTTGCGATATTTGCCGTTCGTTTGCGCGAGCAGAAATGTGCCGGCAAGCAGATGAATGGTCTGCGTGCGGGCAAGCTCGGCGAACAGATTCAGCCAATCGCCGTGCGTGCGCTGCAAGGCGGCGAGCGTGGCGGCAAAGTCCGCACGCGTCGTCGCATCGAGTGTGGCGGCCAGCTCCAGTGCAAGATATTCCGGCAGCACCACGATCTGCGCACCCTGCGCCGCCACCCTCGCAATCTCGCCCGACACACGTTCGGCGAATTCGTCGAACGTGGCGGGCGCTTCGATACGCCACTGCGCGAGCGCGATTTTCATGCTCAATGCGCGTCGCTCACCGGCAGCAGGCGAAGGTCCTGAAAATCGAAACTGAAATCGGTCAACGACGACGCCGCTTCCATGCGCGCTTCGCGGATGCCGGCGTCGGGCGTCAACGCGAACGTCAGCAGCGCATCGGCGTTGAGCGAGCGATCGCGCCAGCGCACGAAAAACGTGTCGTGCTGCCACGGTTCGAGATCGCCGACGAGCTGCGCCGTCCTGGAAAACCGCATGACGAGCTTGCCGCGTTCCTGGGCGATGACGATGTCGCCGTACCACACGTCGCGGTAGGTGCCGGCGTATTTTTCCAACGCCAGCGACGGCTTCGATGTCGCATCGCGCGCGGCCACATGCTTCTGCCAACCTTCATCGGCGCGCGACTGCGTTTTCTCCACTGCCGCGGCATACGCCGCGACCCAGTCGGGATGCGGCTGGTCCGCAGCCAGCAAATAATCGTCGAGAATGCCGTAGGTGAGGGCGCTGTAAGCCGCGCCGACTTCCTGATTGGTCAGCACGATGATGCCGAGCTTTTCTTCAGGAACCAGCGTGATGCGCGAGACCATGCCCGGCCAGCCGCCCGTGTGCCAAACCAGTTTGCGACCGCGGTAATCGCCGACGAACCAGCCTTCGCCATAGCCGAAGAAATTCGGCATCGTCGGCGCAAGCTCGGGCACGATGGGCTTGGCGATGGGGATGGGCGTGATCAGCGACCACATCTCGCGCTGGCGCTCGGCGCTGAACAAACGTTGTTCCTTGCCATCGGCCGCTTGCGCCATCGCGCCGCCGTCGAGCTGCATGCGCACCCAGCGCGTCAGATCGTGCACGTTCGAATAGATGCCGCCCGCCGCGGAATTGTTCGACCACGACATCGCCGGAACCGGCTTGAGCGCGGTGAAATCGAATTTCGCGTGACCGACGGCGATGTCGGCGGCGCCCGCGAGCGACTCGCTGTTGATCCGCGTTTCGCTCATGCCGAGCGGGGCAAAAATGCGCTCGCGCACGAAGTCGGCATAGCGCTGCCCCGAGGCCTGCTCGATGACGAGGCCGGCGACCGCATACAGAATATTGTCGTAGGCATACGCGCTGCGAAAACTCGTTTTCAACGGCACATCGCGCAAACGCCGCACGACTTCTTCGGTGGTGTAGGTCGTCGCCGGCCAGAACAGCAGGTCCCCCGCCCCCAGACCAAGGCCGCTGCGGTGCACGAGCAGATCGCGCACGCGCATTTCGCGGGTCACGTAGGCATCGCTCATCGCAAACCAGGGCAAATGTTCGATGACGCGATCGTCCAGCGACAACTTCTTCGCGTCGGCCAGCATCGCCAACGACGCCGCCGTGAACGCCTTGGTATTGGAGGCGATCGCGAACAAGGTATGCGCATCGACCGGATCGGGCTTGCCGAT
>JAFEFR010000144.1 GCA_018240485.1 Pseudomonadota bacterium | reverse complement strand
TCGCGCCAGCGCACCTGGGGCGTGCCAATCGCGCTGTTCATCCACAAGTCCACGGGCGAGCCGCATCCGCGCACGGTCGAGTTGATGGAGCAAGTCGCGCAGCGTGTGGAGCAGGCCGGTGCCGATGCCTGGTACGCGCTCGATGCGCGCGAACTGCTCGGCGATGAGGCGGAGCACTACGACAAGGTCAGCGACATCCTCGATGTCTGGTTCGACTCGGGCACAACGCACTACTGCGTGCTCGATCAGCGCGCCGATCTCGCGCGCAAACCCGGCGACAAGGTCATGTATCTCGAAGGCTCCGATCAGCATCGCGGCTGGTTCCATTCCTCGCTGTTGACCAGCGTCGCGATGCATGGCCATGCGCCCTACGACGAAGTGCTCACGCACGGCTTCACCGTCGATGCGCAGGGGCGCAAGATGTCGAAGTCGCTCGGCAACGGCATCGAGCCGCAGGACGTGATGAAAAACTACGGCGCCGACATCCTGCGCCTGTGGATCGCCTCGGCCGATTACCGCAACGAGATGGCGCTGTCGGATGAAATCTTGAAGCGCGTCGCCGATGCCTACCGCCGCATCCGCAACACCGCGCGCTTCCTGCTCGGCAATCTGCATGGCTTCGACCCCGCGCGGGACTTGGTCAAAGTCGAAGACAGCCTCTTGCTCGACCAATGGGCCGTGCAGCAGGCCTACGACACGCAACAGGCGGTGCTCGCCGCGTATGCGCGCTACGATTTCCCCGAAGTCGTGCAGCGCGTGCAGAATTTTTGCACCAACGAGTTGGGCTCGCTGTATCTCGACATCACCAAAGACCGCCTGTACACGATGCAGGAAAACAGCCACGGGCGGCGCAGCGCGCAAAGCGCGATGTACCGCATCGTCGAGGCAATGGCGCGCTGGCTTGCGCCGATCCTGTCGTTCACGGCGGAAGAAATCTGGCCGCTGATTCCGGGCCAGCGCGATGCGTCGGTGTTGTTCGAGACGTTCTACGACGGCCTCGCCGCGCCGCAGGGCAAGCCCGAGCAGCGC
>JAFEFR010000143.1 GCA_018240485.1 Pseudomonadota bacterium | reverse complement strand
GTCAAGGAGTCCGACCGCATCGCGGTGATGGCAAACGCCTTGCGCGCACTCGGCGCGCGAATCCAGGAAACGCCGGATGGCGCAATCATCGAGGGTGGCGTGCTGCACGCCGGCGAGACCGAAAGCGCAGGCGATCATCGTTGCGCGATGAGTTTCTGCGTTGCCGGCCTCGTTGCCGATGGCCCGGTGCGCGTAAACGATTGCGTCAATGTGGCAACGTCGTTCCCCGGGTTTTTCGACCTCGCCAATGCGTGCGGTTTCGATATCCGGTTGAACTGAGAGACAGGTTGCCTGCCGTAGAATGGACGCGGGCACCGTTGCTTGTCGCCGAGGTCGGTCGCAGCGGCGGCGCGCCACAATCGACCTGTACCTGGAAATCCGCTGGAATCCACGAATGCCATCGCACACGCCATCATTGCCTGTCCTGCTGCGTCGTCGACGCAGTCTGCTGGCGTTGGCGTTGTTCGCGCTGTTGTTCAAAATGCTGGCATCGACGATCTGCCTTGCCGATGGAGTTTCTTTGCCGTCGGCTACGACAGAAAAGATTTCCGTTGCAATGAGCGTGGCGACGCTCGTCGACGTTGCCGCGAACGACGACAACCCCGTCTGCCCGATCGCCGAGAAAGGGGGGTGCCATTGCGCTTGCGCACACTCCCTGCCATTGCCGAGTTCGCCTGCTCCTTGGGTCGACGCGCCCGCCTTCCGCTTCGATCGAGCGGTACTCGATTCACCTCGCGTGGCCGTGACGACGGGGTCGTTGCTTCGCCCGCCTATCGCCTGAGAATTTTCCTGCCCGCAACGCGCCGATTCGGTGGCGCGCAGCCCAAAGAAAATTTTTCAGGAGATGCTTCATGTCCGTTTTTCGAACGGCCCCACTGGGCGCCGTGTGTTTGCTGTTTGTTGGAGCGCTGAACGCAGCCTCCAACGTCGACGCCGTTGCCCCGGCCCGCTTGGCGCCAGAGCGGACGGCCCCGGAGGCCGCGCCTGTCGGCCCGCTTCAAAATGCGATTCGCAGCGTCTGGGACACCAGTGCGGACGTCCAGGCTGCCCGTGCCGACCTCGAAGCGGCACGGGCCCGTGCCAGGGCTGCCGCGCAACCGCTTTACAACCCCGAGCTGTCGGTCGATGCCGAGAATGCGGACGTCAACCGGCGCACGGCGGGGATCGGGCTCACGCTCGATGTATCCGGCAAGCGTCGCGCACGCTCGGCTCAGGGCGATGCGCAACTGCGCGCGAGTGAAGCGGATTATGCGTTGCTGCGTCGTGAGGTGGCGGGTCGCTGGCTCAAGGCCTGGTTCGCTGCGTCGTTGACGGAGAAGCAGAACGAACTCGCACGCCGCCGCGTCGAGTTGATGCAGCGCTTTGACGATCTGGCCGCGCAGCGACTCAAGGTCGGCGATATCAGCAGCCCCGAACGCGATCTGGCTGGCCTGGCACTGGGCGACGCGCACATTCAGCAAGCGACGCTGGCTGGCAACGCGGCCAGCGCTCGCGCGGAGTTGCTGTCGATCAGTGATCGGGTCGAACCACCCGAACTGCCGGAAGGCCTACCTCCACGCGCCGCCAGCGTGACGCCGCGTTCACCTGAGATGCTGCCCGAACTCGTTGCGGCGCAGGCACGGCAAGACAGCGCCGAGGCCGGGGTACAAGTCGCCCAGCGTGCGCGCATTCCGGATCCCACGGTGCGTCTCGTCGGCGGGCAAGTACGCAGCGGGCCGGTCGCCGATCGCGTCATCGGCGTGAGCGTGTCGATTCCCTTGCCGGTCCTCAACACGGGGCGCGCCGAAGTCGATGCCGCGCGTGCCGATGCGGATGCCGCGGCAGCCAATTTGCGTGCACGGTTCCTGCAACTTCGCGCCGTGCAACAGCAAGCACAGGCACGCTACGCCGCTCTTCATGATGCGGCTCAGGCCTTCCGCACCGGTCGCGCCGCGGCGTACGAAGAGCGCACGGCATTGCTCGAAAAACTGTGGCGCGCCGGCGAGATCGGAACCTCGGACTACTTGCTCCAGCTCAAGCAAAGCCTCGATGCCGCCTTGTCCGGCATCGAGCTCGAAAACCAGATTTGGCAGGCCTGGTTCGATTACCTCGCCGCTGCAGGCCGTCTGACCGAATGGATCGACGGTCGTCATCAGGATATTTCTCCATGAAAAACAGATTCCTTCGAATTACCGCCCCTGGACTGCTTCTCGCCGCATGGGCGATCACCGTGGTGAGTGCCGAGGAGTCGGCATCCTCCAATCCCCTCATGCTCGATGCGCAAGCCGTCAAGGAGGCCGGCATCGTGATCGACACAGCCCAGTCACGTCCTTTTGCCGACGAATTGAAAGCCCCCGGCGAGGTCAGGGTCAATGCCTATTCAACGGTGCTCGTCTCGCCGCGCATCGAGGCGCAGGTGCTCACGCGCAAGGTCAAGCTCGGCGACATCGTCAAAGCCGGCCAGCCGCTGGTCGTGCTGTCGAGCGTGCCGGTTGCCGAAACCCAGGGTGCGCTGATCGTCGCCGAACAGGACTGGCAGCGCGTCGCCTCGCTGGGAGCACAGGCCGTCTCGGGGCGTCGCTACAACGAGGTGAAGGTGCAACGTGACGAGGCGCGAGCCAAACTGCGCGCCTACGGCATGTCCGACGGCCAGATCGGCGCGCTCTTGCGTGCAGGTTCGGCTCGTGTCGATGGCAGTTACGAGCTGCTCGCACCGACCGACGGTCGCATCACGACCGACGAATTTCTTGTCGGCGAGCGCGTCGAGCCTGGCAAGACGCTATTTACCCTGGTGAAGGAAGATTCCATCTGGGTGGAGGCGCAACTGCCACCGGCCGCCGCCGAACGGGTTGCCTCCGAGGGGGCGGCGCGGATCCTCGCGCACGATGCGGAATTGCCGGGCAAGGTGATTCAGCGCTCGCATCAGACCAGCGAGCGCACCCGGACTGCTTCCGTTCGCATCGAGGTCGACAATCGCCGCGATCTTTTGCATCCGGGCGAGTTGGTCGATGTGCGAATCGCCGTCGGTGCCGCGACCTCGGTACTGGCCGTTCCCGCCAAAGCGATCGTGCTGTTGCAAAGCCAGTCGACGCTTTTCGTTCCCGGCAACAAGGGCACGTTCGAGCCGGTCGCCGTGATGACCGGCGAAACCCGCGATGGGTGGGTCGAGATCAAGCAAGGTCTCAAACCGGGTGCGGCTTACGTTCGCGAAGGCGCCTTCGCGCTCAAGGCGCGACTGTTGCGCTCGAAGTTGGGAGAGGGCTGATGCTCGAACGTCTCGTCGAACTCTCTCTGCGTTACAAGGTGCTCGTCCTGATCGCCTTCGTCGTGGTCGGCTTTCTCGGCGTGCAGGCCGTGCGTCAATTGCCGATCGATGCCTTCCCCGACGTGACGCCGGTCCAGGTCAACGTGTATACCGAATCGGCGGGGCTCGCCGCCGAGGACGTCGAACAATTGCTGACGACGCCCATCGAATCGGCGTTGGCCGGCCTGCCCAAAGTGCAGGAAATCCGCTCGGTGAGCTTGTTCGGGCTGTCCTATGTCTCGGTGTACTTCGAGGACAACATGGACATCTACTTCGCACGCCAGCTCGTCAACGAACGTCTGCAACAAGTTGGCGAGCGGTTGCCGACCGGCTTTGGCAAACCCGAAATGGGGCCGAACACATCGGGGCTGGGGCAGGTATTCTGGTACACCGTCGAACGCGCCGACGCGAATCTGGCGAACGCGCCGTCCGATATGGACTTGCGCACGCTGCAGGACTGGACGATCCGCTTGCTGCTGCGAACTGCGCCCGGCGTCGACGATGTCACCTCCTGGGGCGGACAGGAAAAGCAATTCCAGGTACGCATCGATCCGACGAAACTGATCGCGCACGAACTCGGCTTCAAGAACGTGATCGAGGCATTGCAAGCGAACAACGCCCAGGTCGGCGGCAATTTCGTCGATGTCGGACGCGAGCAGTACCTCGTGCGCGGTCTCGGCCTCGTGCGGAACGCGGCCGATATCGGCGGCATCGTGCTCAAGACCGAAGACGGCACACCGGTTTACGTGCGCGATGTCGCAACGATCGCCGAAGCGGGCGCGTCGCGCACCGGCGCCGTGACCCGCGACGGCAAAGAGGTCGTCATGGGCCAGGCACTCGCACGCATCGGCGAGAACGCGAAGCATGTCGTCGACGCGGTGAAAGCCAAACTCGATATCGTCAAGCAGGCATTGCCCGCCGGCGTCGTCGTCAAGCCCATCTACGAGCGGACCGACCTCGTGAACCAAGCGGTCGAAACCGCTGTGCGCGCATTGATCGAAGGCTCGATTCTCGTCGGCATCGTCCTGTTCCTGTTCCTCGGCGAGCTGCGCAGCGCGCTCGTCGTCGTGATCGCGCTGCCGCTGGCGATGCTGATCGCGTTCATCTGCATGGGGCAGGCGGGTTTGTCGGCCAATCTCATGTCGCTTGCGGGTCTGGCCATCGGCATCGGCATGATGGTCGACGGTGCGGTGGTCATGGTGGAAAACGCCTTCCGCATCATGGCCGAGCGCCGCGCACACGGATTGAAAGTCGACCGCACCGCCGCGGTGTTGGCCGCGGCGCGCGAAGTCGCCAACCCGATCGCTTTTGCGATCACGATCATCATCGTCGTCTTCCTGCCGCTGTTCAGTCTGCAAGGGCTCGAAGGCAAGATGTTCAAGCCGATGGCGTTCAACATCAGCTTCGCGATGGCCGGCTCGATGTTGCTGGCGCTGACCCTGATTCCGGTGCTGGCCGCGCTCGTGTTGAAACCGAAGGAAGAGAAAGACACCTGGCTGGTCGCATTCTGCAAACGTCACTATGCGCGCGTGTTGGGCTGGTCGCTGGCGCGGCGCAAACTCGTCGTCGGCCTCGCGCTCGGCGCATTGGTCGGCAGCCTGGCGCTGTTCCCGTTTCTGGGCAAGGAGTTCATGCCGAATCTGAAGGAAGGCGCGATCATGTGGCGCGTCACCTCGATTCCGTCGGCATCCCTGAACGAATCGATCGACATTTCCAAGCGCGTCTCCGCACTGATCAAGGAACGGTTTCCCGAAGTCGAGACCACGCTCGCGATGATCGGTCGCGCGGAAAAGGGCGAGACGGCCGACGTCAACTACATGGAAATCTACACGCCACTCAAGCCCAAAGACCAATGGCGCAAGGGGCAAACGTTGCAAAGCATCGAGGAAGCGATGCAGAAGACGCTGTCGGAGTCGCTGTCGACGGCCGTCGTCAGTTATACGCAGCCGATTCAGATGCGTATCGAGGAGTTGATCTCGGGCGTGCGCGCAACCTTGGCACTCAAACTCTATGGGGAGGATCTCGGCGAACTCGATCGCGTGAGCGACAAGATCAAGGACGCGTTGAGTCGGGTTCCCGGCGTTGCCGATCTTGCGCTGGAAGCCAACATCGGCAAGCCGCAGATCCGCATCCGTGTCGATCGCGAGGCCCTCGCGCGCTACGGATTGAATGCCGACGATGTGCTCACCGTCGTCAAAAACGGTATCGGTGGCGAACCCGTTACGACCCTCATCGACGGGATCAAGCGATTCGACATCGCCGTGCGTCTGGATGATGCCGAGAAAGCATCGATGACCGCCATCGAGCGCATTCCCGTTCGCACCGCCAGTGGCGCCCTGGTCCAGCTCTCGCAGATCGCGCAGATCGACGATACGGAAGGTTATTCGTTCATCCGTCGCGAACAACTGCAGCGCTACGCCGTGATCCAGATGGATGTGCGTGGCCGCGATATCGACGGCTTCGTGCGCGAAGCGAATGCGGCGATCGCCAGGGAAGTCGAATTGCCCACCGGTTACTACGTCGAATGGGGCGGGGCGTTCGAGAACCAGCAGCGCGCATTGAAACGTCTGGCGGTGATTGTGCCGGCGACCATCTTTTTCATCTTCGTGCTGCTGTACACGGCGTTCAACTCAACCAGGTACGCGGGGCTGATTCTCGCCAATGTACCGTTCGCGACGATCGGCGGCATCATCGGCCTTGCGCTGACCGGCCAATACCTCTCGGTACCATCCGTCATCGGCTTCATTGCCGTGTTCGGGGTGGCCATGCTCAACGGCATCGTGCTCGTGAGTTTCCTCAACGAACAGCGCGAGAAAGGGCTTGGCGTGCGCGCCGCCGTTATTCAAGGCACGGCATTGCGCCTGCGCCCGGTGCTGATGACTGCGAGCGTGGCGATTTTGGGGCTGGTGCCGATGCTGTTGTCCAACGGAGTCGGCGCCGAGACGCAGCGACCGCTCGCCACGGTCGTCGTGGGTGGCTTGATCAGCTCGACGCTACTGACCCTGGTTCTGCTCCCCGTGCTTTACGACTGGATGGAGCAGCGTGAACAGGCTGGCGATTGACTGACGCGCCGTGTTGCCTGCAATGCATCTTTCCTCGTGCGCAGGCATTGAAGTTGAAGTCCGGCGGAAGCTGCTTGAGAAAAGCGGCTTCCAGTCCGGGTGCATTGTCGTCGGATTTGGGCAGAAGCTTTCAGGGGCGAAATTCGCGTGAATGTATATTATGTCAAATTAAATTTGTGCGTGTGATGCGCGTGTGTCCAGCTTGTTGTGTAACCCCAATTCGATGTAGCCCTTATTCCGGTAGCTGTCATGCCATCAGCTTCATCAAGTTTGCAATGAAGCGCGTTCGCTGTGGGTTGTCCAGCAGTTGATCCCATGACTGCGCCACGCTGCCGCACAGGCTTGCCAAGCGTTGCGGGTCGAACCCGGTCATGCCTTGCGTCTCCGACAAGGCGGCGTCGACGATGTCGGGCTGACAGGCCAATATCAAATCGCAGCCGGCCGTGATGTGAGCCTGGATGCGCGCGGCAACGCCGCCCGCGCTCTCACCGGCCGCCATGCTGATGTCGTCGCTGAACACGACGCCACGAAAGCCGAGTTCATTGCGCAGGATATCCGTCACCCAGGTATGCGAATAGCCGGCTGGATTCGAGTCGACGCGCGGATAGACGACATGCGCCATCATCGCCGCCTCGGCGCCGGCGTCGATGGCATCGATGAATGGCAGCAGATCTTCGGCGCAAATCGTATCGAAGTCGCGTTCGTCGCTGGCGCGATCGACATGGGTGTCTTCGAGCACCGAGCCATGCCCGGGAAAATGCTTGATCGTGGCCGCCATGCCACCAAGACGCATGCCGCGCAAATAGGCCAGCCCCAATGCGGACACGACTTCCGGTTGCGCAGCAAAGGCACGCGTGCCGATCGCACGATTGCCGCGTCCCAAATCGAGCACGGGCGCAAAACTCAAGTCAACCCCGATGGCACGCATTTCCGTCGCCATCAACCAGGCGTGTTCCTCGGCGTGGGCCAACGCCTGTTGCGGATCGCTCGCATACCGCGCGCCGAGTGTGGCGAGTGGCGGCAACGCGGTAAATCCGTCACGGAAGCGCTGCACGCGACCGCCCTCCTGGTCGACGCACACGAGAAAGGCATCGCCGCGCAAGGCGCGTACGGATTCGATCAGTTCCGTCACCTGCCCGCGCGTGGCAAAATTTCGTGCGAACAGAATCACTCCGCTTACCTGAGGCGCGGCGAGTTGCTCGCGCTCGACGGCGGTCAGCGCCAATCCCGACAAACCGATAATGAGCAAGGCTACTCTCCTGCCCGCTCGCGTTCGCTCCATTGCGAATACGGGTGTGGTAAAAGATTGAGATTGTAATAGCGCGGATGCTGCGTAACTTCGAGACCGAGCCAGTCCGGTTTGACGATGGCTTGGTCGACCGACCGCAATTCGACTTCCGCCACGATCAACCCGGCATTGCTGCCGAAGAATTCGTCGACCTCGAAAATGAGCCCCGCATGCGGCACATAGTGGCGCACTTTTTCGATGGCGCCGTTGCAAAAATCGTGCAGCATGTGTTCGGCGTCGTCGACTGGAATCGGATACTCGTATTCCAGCCGTTCGACTCCGAGCGTGGCCGACTTGATGTTGAGGAAAGCCTCGTCTCCCGCGATGCGTACGCGCAGCGAGCAGCGCGTGCCGGTTTGCGATCGCACCAGATCGGCATCGATCAGGTAACCCTGCACCATGCGTTGCGAGCGCGTTGCCTGTGCCCGCCAGGTCGCGTTCGCCACAAGGTATTTGCGTTCGATTTCGATGCCCATGCCGGTCGTAACCGATCAGTCAACGCACGAACAGCGCAATCGATTCGACGTGCGCGGTGTGGGGAAACATGTCCATGACGCCGGCGCTTTGCAGCGTGAAGCCGTGTCGTTCGACGAGAACGCCGGCATCGCGTGCCAGCGAGGCGGGATGACACGACACATAAACGATGCGCCGCACCGATTTGCGCGGCAGATAGTCGAGCACGGCATCGGCACCGGAGCGTGGCGGATCCAGCAGCATCAGCTCGTAGTCGGCCTTGGCCCAAGCCGTCGCACGCTGATCGGCAGCGAGGTCGGCGCTGTGGAATACGACATTGTCAAAGCCGTTGCGAACGGCGTTGTCGCGTGCGCGCTGAACCAGGCCGGCCTCACCTTCGATACCGACGACCTGCCCTGCCCGCCGCGCCAGCGGCAAGGTGAAGTTGCCAAGGCCACAGAACAGATCGAGCACACGATCGTTCGGTGCGGGATCGAGCAGCGCCAGCGCATGATCGATCATGCGCCGATTCATGCCGCCATTGACCTGGATGAAATCCAGCGGGAGAAAATCGAGCGTTACCTCGTAGGCCGGCAACGTGAAGTTCAGTTGCGCCGTCGCTGGCCACAACGGCACCACGCTTTCGATGCCGCCGGATTGGAGGAAAATGGCAAACTCGTTGGCTTGACCGAATGCGATCAACGCCCGGGTATCGGTATCCGATAGCGGCTTGAGATGGCGCAGCACCAGCGCGACGAGGTTGTCGCCAGCGGCAATTTCGATTTGCGGAATCTCGCGCTTGCCATCCAGCGTTTCCAATAGCGCCGCGATGGCCGCAATGCGTTCGCCCACCGCCGGATGCAGCACGTCGCAGCGTTCGATATCGGCCACGTAGCGACCGTTCGTTTCGCGAAAACCGACCAGCATGCGCCCTTTCTTTTCGACGAATTTCGCACTGAGCCGACCGCGCCGCCGATAGCCCCACGGTACATCGGTCAGCGCATCGAGCACGATTTTCGGTTGTACTTTGCCGATGCGCTCGAAGTTTTCCATCAACACGCGCTGCTTTGCCGCGATTTGCGCGGCGGGAGCGAGGTGCTGCAATGCGCAGCCGCCGCATACGCCGAAATGCCGGCAACGCGGCTCGACTCGGTCGGCCGATGCGACCAGCACGGCATCGACAGCGGCTTCGTCGTAATGCCGATGCTTGCCCGTATAGCGCAAGCGCACGCGTTCCCCGGCCAACGCGCCGGCAACGAATACGGCCTTGCCGTTGATGTGCGTGACGCCGCGACCGTCGTGAGTCAGGTCGGTGATGTCGGCTTCGATTGAAGTCATGTCAGGAAGGCGCAATGGGCTGCGCATGATATCAGGCCGATCGCACCCGTCGATCTTCCATGGCCGCAGATTGCTATAGTTTCGACATGGAAACCCACGTTGCTGCCCGCGTACTCGTCGCCGATGATGATTCGATCAGTCTGCAATATCTGGCTGCTGCCCTGCGTGAATTCGGCTGCGAGGTCGCGCTTGCGTCAAACGGCAACGCGGCGTTGGCAGCGTGTGCCACGACGCAGTTCGATTTGCTTTTGCTCGATCGATGCATGCCCGACTGCGGCGGCGCCGCTTTGTTGCGCGAGCTGCGTGGTCGCGGTTGCGCCAGCATCGCGGTTGCAACCAGCGCCGAGCTGGATGCGACCTTGCGTGCCGAACTCGACGAAGCGGGCTATGCCGATGCCGTGACGAAACCGCTGAGTGTCGACGACGTAGCGGCGTTGCTCGTCGCGCATGTGTCGAAGTTGCGCGTTCCTGCCGCTCACAAGGCCACCCCGGCAATGGAATATTCGAGTGGGCAAGCGCTGTCCACGTGGCTCGACGATGCCTCGGCGTTGACCGTCCTAGGTGGCGATATGGCGACGTTGCGTGCGCTGCGCGGCCTTTTTGCGAGCGAACTGGAAACGGGGCTCTCCGGCGTCGCCGCCATGTCGCCATCGGCATTGGGCGAGTGGCTGCATCGCCTGCGCGCTTCGTGTCGATATTGTGGCGCGCTACGGCTTCACGACACGGCGCAGCGACTCGAAACCGCATCGAAGAACGGCCTCGAACCCGACGAAGGAGGCTTGCAACCATTTCGCGATGCGATTTCGCAAACATTGGCGGCCTTGAAGGCGAACTGACGCGACAAGCGCACGAGAAGCGAGGTGCCGCGATGCCGCCCCTGCCCTGTCGCTACCCCAGCATCGTCCATGAACGCAATTCGCCTCCCCCGAGATGCGCGGCGATCGCGCTGCGCATCAACCGCCGCAGCGAGGGGAGATGTTCGCTTGGCGGCATCTCGTCGCGCGCAAGCGCAATCAAGGTTGCGCCTCGCAGGCGAACGCCATCGTGCGCGTTGCGCCATACCGTCGGACCATGCTCGTGTCGATAGGCATAATCTCGATTCGGGTCGAGCGGTGTGCCGCTGTCGCCGTCGACATCGAGCACCAACGCGTAACCAAGACAGGCAAGCAGGTCGCGCTCGAAGCGTCGCAACGTCCACGCCTGCCCTTCTCCATTTGCGAGTCGCGAAAGGGTTTCGCCGTAGGCACCAAACAGGTGTGGATGCGGATCCTGCCGCGGCGCCAAACGCAGAACGAGTTCGTTGAGATAGAGCGCGCAGAGCAGCGCATCGCCTTGCAGGTCGAAGCGTGCACCGCCTGCTTCGACCTGGGTCAGCGTCGCCAGCTCACCGTGCCCGCTCCAACCCAACTGCACCGGCAGCAGCGGCTGGAGCAAAGCACGGGGAATGCGTGAGCGCTCACGCCGAATCCCGCGTGCAACGAGCCCGATGCGACCGTGACCCAGCGTCAGGCATTCGATCAGCAGCGATGTTTCGCGATAGGCGCGTGCATGGAGGATATAGGCGGGTTGCCCATCGATACGCACGATACTTCCTCAGTCGAGCACGCCAACTTCAGAGCGCATTGAAAAAAGGTTGGCGAAGCGGGCGTTGTGCACTTGCTTGTGCATCGATCATTCCGCATAACCGAACCGCTGCAACGCCGCTTCGTCGTCGCACCAGTTTTCGCGCACCTTGACCCAAAGCTTGAGATGCACGCGGCGACCGAAGAGCCGATTCATGGCCAGGCGCGCAGCGCTGCCGATCGCTTTGAGTTGCTCGCCTCCCTTGCCGATCACGATCGCCTTTTGCCCTTCGCGCTCAACCCAAATGGCAGCATGGATTTCGCTCAATCCGCCTTCGCTGTCGGCAAAACTTTCGATCTCCACCGTTGCCGCGTAGGGCAACTCCTGGCCGAGGCGCAACATCAATTGCTCTCGGATCAGTTCGGCGGCGAGAAAGCGTTCGCTGCGGTCGGTGAATTCCTCCTCGACGTATTGCGCCGGCCCCGGCGGCAGGCGTTCGATGATCGCTTTTTCCAATGCATCGACCCCATCACGACGACGCGCTGAAATCAGGAACACGCCCGCATAGAAGTCGTCGCCACCCACCTTCTGCAAAAACGGCAGCAATTGTTTTTTGTCTTTCTGTGCATCGACCTTGTTGAGCACGAGCAGACGCGGTCGCGCCGAATCCGCCAGCACTTTGCGCACGAGTTGGTCTTCGTCCGTCCATCGACCTGCTTCGATCAGGTGGACGCAAACATCGGCCTCCGCGGCGGCGTTGCGGGCTGCACGGTTGAGTTGGCGGTTGATCGCCCGCGCACCGTTTGCGTGCAGCCCCGGCGTATCGAGCAACAAAATCTGCCCTTGCGGCTTGCTGACGATGCCAAGAATACGGTGTCGCGTCGTCTGCGGCTTCGGCCCGATGATCGACAGACGCACGCCGACCAGGGCGTTGACCAAGGTCGACTTGCCGACATTTGGCCGCCCGACGATCGCTGCCGTGCCGCAGCGGAAATCCGGCGCATTGTTGGGATTCGTTTCGGACATGGGCTTCGGGCTCATCTCATGATCGGTACGGGCAAGCACGTGCTCGAATAGGCACGACTGTCAGTCGCACGCATTCGCCTTCGACTGCCCATCGCAATGCTGAAGCGACGTCAACATGGCCAGCGCCGCAGATTGTTCTGCGGCACGCCGACTGCTGCCGTGGCCTTCGGTACGCAAGTTGCGTGAATCGATCCGGCACTCGACATCGAACGTACGGGCATGATCCGCACCGCTCGTTGCAACGAGCTCGTAGGTGGGCAAGGGCTCGCCGTGCGCTTGCAGCCATTCCTGCAGGCGTGTTTTGGCATCCTTGTCGTCCATCGCGGCCGCAGAGGCAAGGCGAGGCGTCACAAGGTCGCGTATGAAATTGCGACATGCGGCCCAGCCGCCATCGAGGTAGACGGCGGCAACGAGCGCCTCGAAGGCATCGGCCAGAATGGAATCGCGACGGAATCCGCCGCTCTTGAGTTCGCCCGGCCCAAGATGCAAGGCGTCGCCGAGCGCCAGGTCGCGTGCGATCGCGGCCAGCCCCGGCTCGCTGACCAGGCGTGCGCGCAGGCGAGTCAACTCGCCCTCGGCCGCTTTCGGAAATGCATCGCACAGCAATTCGGCGACGATGGCATTGACCAAGGCGTCGCCAAAAAACTCCAGCCGCTCGTTGTTGTGAGCGCCGACGCTACGATGTGTCAGCGCACGTTCGCGCAGCCCTTCATCGGCAAAGCTGTAGGGGATGCGCAGCAATCAGTACCCCGTGTTCGGCGGGCCGAGATTTTCCGAATGCTCGAAATGGAGCAACAGGGAAACGTTGTACAAAAATGGTATTTGCTTGTCGTACGCGATTTGCAGTATCCGCGCACCGCCAGCCGTGTTGAGTTTGATCGCATTCGGCGGCACGGTTTTGTCGCCGACGTACTGAATGGCCATGTTGTAGCCCAGTTTGCTGCGAATCTGCTCGACCGGCATGCTCGCGGCACCGGGGTCGTCGGCAATCGCTTTCATGGATTTGACCACACCGAAATATTCGGAGTACGCCGGGATCAACAACATCGCTGCATAGGCGAAGAATCCGACGACCGCAAGCACGATCAAAAACCCGATCAAACTCAGGCCCTGCTGCTGGTTGCGCGTCCGCATGATCACACCTCTCTGCTGGAGACGGCGCTACTTTATCAGTGTCCCGATGCGCTTGAAATCGATACCTTCATCCCAGTTCATCCAGATCATGAAGGCGCGGCCGACGAGGTTCTCTTCGGGGACGAAACCCCAATAACGGCTGTCTTCGCTGCAATCGCGGTCATCGCCCATGGCGAAGTACTGCCCCTTGGGTACGACATACGTGCCTTCGGCGCCATTCTGATTCGACATGTTCAGAATCCGGTGCGCCGTCTCCGGCAGCATTTCCTGCTTGATTTCCGCGCCAGCCAGGTTGCAGGTGTTGGGATCGCGACTGAATGGGCCGCCAAATGGCCCCACATCCGATTGCGGGATTTCCTTGTCGTTTACGTACACGGTTTTGTTGCGGTAGGCGATGGTGTCGCCGGGCAGTCCGATCACGCGCTTGATGTAGTTCATTTTCTGCACCGGCATGTTGCCGTACGAACCGCAGGAATGCTGCATACGCACTTCGTGCCCGTCGAGCGTGCATTTGAATCCGGGATAGACGAACACGAACACGTCGCCGCGTTTGGGTTCGCCGACAGCGAAGAATTTCGTGTTGAGCACCGGCAGACGCAAACCGTAAGCGAATTTGTTGACCAGAATGAAGTCGCCGATTTGCAGGGTTGGAATCATCGAGCCGGACGGGATTTTGAACGGCTCGGCCAGAAACGAGCGAAACGTCAGGACGGTCAAAATGACCGGAAAAAACGAACGCGCGTATTCGACGATGGCGCTCTCGCGCATGGCCTCGGCCTGGCGCTGCGCTCGCTCCTGCGCCGTGCCGCCGACCTTGCTCAATGCCTGCGCGCGCGCGACGCGGCCCTTGTACAGGAACAGTCGGTCGAATAGCCAGATTACGCCGGTGACGGCGGTGAGTATCACCAGCAACAGTGCAAAGTCGAAGTCCATTGAAAAACCCTTCAGGATATTGGATTTCGTCATTCCAGATTTCACTGGAATGGCGAACAAAACTATTTGTCCATTTGCAACACGGCCAGAAACGCCTCCTGCGGAATGTCGACGCTGCCGACCTGCTTCATGCGCTTCTTGCCTTCCTTCTGTTTTTCCAACAGCTTGCGTTTGCGCGTGGCGTCGCCGCCGTAGCACTTGGCGAGCACGTTTTTGCGCAGCGCCTTGACGCTGGAGCGCGCGATGATCTGCGCGCCGATCGCGGCCTGGATCGCGACGTCGAACTGCTGGCGCGGAATCAATTCTTTCATCTTCTCGACCAGCTCGCGGCCGCGGCGGTCGGCGTTCGAGCGATGCAGGATCAGGCTCAGCGCATCCACGCGGTCGCCGTTGACGAGCACGTCGACACGCACCAGCGGCGCGGCCTGGAAGCGTTCGAGATGGTATTCCATCGACGCGTAGCCGCGCGACACGGATTTCAGCTTGTCGAAGAAGTCGAGCACGACCTCGGCCAGCGGTAATTCGTAGCTGATCTGCACCTGGCTCGCCATGTAATTGATCGAGCGCTGCACGCCGCGTTTTTCCTCGCACAGTTTGATCACGCTGCCGATGTGCTCGGGCGGGGTCAAGATGTTGGCGACGATGATCGGTTCGCGGATTTCCTCGATGTAGTTCACCGCCGGCATCTTGGCCGGATTGTCGAGTGGTTCGACCTTGCCATCGGTGCGCAGGATTTCGTAGATCACGGTCGGCGCGGTCGTGATCAGATTCAAATCGTATTCGCGCTCGAGCCGCTCCTGGATGATTTCCATGTGCAAGAGGCCCAAGAATCCGCAACGGAAACCAAAGCCCATCGCTTCGGAAGATTCCGGCTCGAACACAAGCGCGGCGTCGTTGAGCTTGAGCTTTTCCAGCGCCTCGCGCAGCGCCGGATAATCGTCGGCCGAGACCGGGAACAGACCGGCGAACACGCGCGGCTGCATCTGCTGGAAGCCCGGCAACGGTTTGTCTGCGGGCTTGCCCGCAAGCGTCAGCGTGTCGCCGACCGGCGCGCCATGCACGTCCTTGATCGACGCCGTGACCCAGCCGACCTCGCCCGCGCGCAGCGCGTCCTTGACCAGCCGCTTCGGCGTGAACACGCCGACCGAATCGACCTCGTGGGTGCGCCCGGTCGACATCACCAGCAGCTTGTCGCGCGGCTTGATCTCGCCCTGCATCACGCGCACGAGCGAGACGACGCCAAGATAATTGTCGAACCAGGAATCGATGATCAGCGCCTGCAGGCGATCGGTGTCGCGCGGCTTGGGCGGCGGAATGCGCGCGACGATCGCTTCGAGCACATCGACCACGTTGAGACCGGTCTTGGCGCTGATCGCGACCGCATCGGTCGCATCGATGCCGATCACCGCCTCGATTTCCTCTTTCACCTTGTCGACATCGGCGGTCGGCAGGTCGATCTTGTTGAGCACCGGCACGACTTCGAGGCCGAGTTCGACCGCGGTGTAGCAATTCGCGACCGATTGCGCCTCGACACCCTGGGCCGCGTCGACGACGAGCAGCGCGCCCTCGCAGGCCGACAGCGAGCGGCTGACTTCGTAGCTGAAGTCGACGTGGCCAGGCGTGTCGATAAAGTTGAATTGATAAGTTTTTCCATCGCGTGCTGTATACGGCAGCGACACCGACTGCGCCTTGATCGTGATGCCGCGCTCGCGCTCGATCGGGTTCGAGTCGAGCACCTGTGCTTCCATCTCGCGCGCTTCGAGGCCGCCACAAATCTGGATGATGCGGTCGGC
>JAFEFR010000142.1 GCA_018240485.1 Pseudomonadota bacterium | reverse complement strand
ATGCCTTCGGGCAGGTCGATCAGGCTGTGATCGTCGCGGATGTCGATGCGGCCGATGTGTTTCGAATCGAGGCCGGCTTCGTTGGCGATCGCGCCGACGAGGTTGTTCGGCTTGACCCCGTGCGCGTGGCCGACTTCGACGCGGAAGGTTTCCATGCCGTGCTCGTGCGCGCGTTCGCGCGGCCTTTCGCGGGGTGCATCCTCGCGCGGTTTGCGCGCGGGTTTTTCGTGCCCGTCGTGCTGCTTCGCCGGCGTCGCCGCCTTGTGGAATTTGTCCTTGCCCGTTGACGGATCAAACGGCGTGCGTTCCTCGCGGCGCGGGCGTGGTTTGTGTGCCGGCACGTCTTTGACGGGATAGTCGCGCTTGGCAAATTCGCGCGGCTCGAACTTCGGTTTCGCGTCGAGCAGCAGCGAGGTGTCGCCCTGGGCCACGCGCGCGAGTGCGGCGGCGATCTCGATCGCCGGCACGTTGTGCTCGCGTTCGTAGGCTTCGATGACGTTGCGAAACACGGCAAGCCCATCGGCGGCGAGCGCGCTGGTGATGCGGTCCTTGAATTTCGCCACGCGCGCCTCGTTGACCGTCTCGACCGAGGGCAGTTGCATCGGCTCGATCGTCTGCCGCGTGGCACGTTCGATCGCGCGCAGCATGCCGCGCTCGCGCGGTGCGACGAACAGGATCGCCTCGCCGCTGCGGCCCGCACGCCCGGTGCGGCCGATGCGATGAACGTAAGGCTCGGTGTCGTTCGGAATGTCGTAGTTGAGCACGTGGCTGATGCGTTCGACGTCGAGCCCGCGCGCGGCGACGTCGGTGGCGACGAGGATGTCGATCTTGCCGTCCTTCAGCTGCTGGATCGTGCGTTCGCGCTGCGCCTGGACGATGTCGCCGTTGATCGCCGCGGCGCTGAAGCCCCGCGCCTGCAAGCGTTCGGCGAGTTCCTCGGTGGCCTGCTTGGTGCGCGCAAACACGATCATCGCATCGAACGGCTCGGCTTCGAGAATGCGCGTCAACGCATCGAGCTTCTGCACGCCGCTGACCAGCCAGTAGCGCTGGCGGATGTTCGCCGCGGTCGTCGTCTTCGCCGCGATTTTCACCTCGACCGGATCGCGCAGGTAGGTCTGCGCGATGCGCTTGATCTGGCTCGGCATCGTCGCCGAGAACAGCGCGATCTGGCGCGTCGGCGGCGCTTTCTTCACCACCGCCTCGACGTCGTCGATGAAACCCATGCGCAGCATTTCGTCGGCTTCGTCGAGCACGAGCGTGGTCAGTTCGGAAAGATCGAGCGAGCCGCGTTCGAGATGGTCGATCACGCGTCCCGGCGTGCCGACGACGACGTGCGCGCCGCGACGCAGGCCGCCGAGTTGCGGACCGTAGGCCTGGCCGCCGTAGATCGGCAGCACGTGGAAGCCGGGCAGGTTCTGCGCGTAGCGTTGGAACGCCTCGGCAACCTGGATCGCCAGTTCGCGCGTCGGCGCGAGCACCAGCGCCTGCGGCTTGTTTTTGCGCAAGTCGAGACGTTGCAGCACCGGCAGCGCGAACGCGGCGGTTTTGCCGGTGCCGGTCTGCGCCTGGCCGAGCACGTCGCGGCCTGCGATCAGTGGCGGAATCGTCGCCGCCTGAATCGGCGAGGGCGACTCGTAACCGAGGTCGGTGAGCACCTGCAGCACTTCCTCGCGCAGGCCGAGGTCGCGGAAGGTGGTGGTGGGGGCAGTGGAGGACTCGGACATGGCGGCTCGCTGGGGTCGCCGCGCACGAAGGCGATGCGAAACGGAAGGAGCCACCATTATCCCCTCCCGTTTCGGTGCATGAAAGGTTTTTCGGCGGCCGTGCGGGCGGCCTCAGCTGCTCGGATCGGGCACAAAGCCACCCGGAAATGCCTGTGGTTCGACGAAGCGCCGCGGCGGCGGCGGCTGCGGAATCACGCCGCGCGCGACGAGATTGTTGTAGCTGTCGTACCACAGGGACACCACTTCGTTCGGCTGCGAACTTGCGCGCGCGAACTGGGTCCAGCTCACGTGCGAGGTTTCGCGTGCGCCGTGGCCGGTGCCGAGCGATTCCTCGGGCTTGCGCAGGCGTGCGGCCGACGAATCGGCGGAAGACTCCGCGCGGGCCGGCGCGCCGGCGGGGGCGGCCGACCTGGACGCAGTCTCGGCTTCGGCCGCGCCGGGCGGCACGGAAGCGGGAGCGGGTTTGGGCGAGGCGGGTTGCGCCGGCGGCGATGGCGGCGGCGAGTAGCGGTCGGCCAGCGGCGCGCTCGCGATCTTGCCTTCGCGCCAGGGCAGGTCGAGCGGCTTCTCGCGGAACACGGCGACGCCGATCACGCCGACGTTGTCGGGGCGTCCGGTCTTCGCCGCGTAGCTCGACGACAGTGCGGTGAAGTTGAACTGGGCGATCTCGTCCGTGCTCTTGCGCCAGCCGGCGACATCGGTGCTCTGGTAGGCATCGAGCACATAGCCGGACTGGTCGGGGCTGGCGGTCTGGCCGGTGACCGCGTTGACGCCGTCGACCGAGAGCACCGCGAGCACACGCTCGCCGATGCGGTTGGCGATGCGCACGCTGTAGCGATGGCCGGGCGTGCCGGCGACGAAAAATTTTCCGTCGCGGGCATACGTCGGCAATACCGTGCCGGTATCGCGGTCGATCACGCGCAGGTCGACGAGATCGCCCGCGCGCGCGAGCGAGGCACAGGACAGGGCGGCAAGAACGAGGATGGGCAGCAGCGTTTTCATCGGACACTCCGTTGGCAGGGTGAACGATGCAACGCGGCGGGGTGCGTGGCGGGGTCAAATTTCTTGCGGTGGATCGGAAAAGTTGTCTGCGCAAATCGATGGCGATAGCATATGCGCATTAATCATGCGCAGAGGTGTCGTCATGACAGCTTCCGGAAATTCGGTGAAGAAACCGACCAATGTGAGCCTCGATGGCGATCTGTTGGAAGAGGCGCGCAGGATGAACGTCAATTTGTCTGCCGAGTTCAACAAACGGCTTGAAGAAATCGTGCGCCAGAATCGACGCGAGCAATGGCTGAAAGAAAATCGTGCGGCGATCGAAGCATACAATCGCCACGTCGAGAAGCATGGCGTGTGGAGCGACGGATTGCGAGGCTGGTGATGAATCGGTTCGATGTCGTGCGCAATAGTGACGCCGCAAGCCAGCGTCAGATGCCGTATCTGTTGATCGTGCAATCGGATTTGCTCGTGGATTTTCCGACACGCGTCGTCGTTCCGCTCATTCGTCAAAAAGGCGCGGGGAGCGCTCCGGCAAGTCTGCTCAATCCGCGATTCGATATCGACGGCGAAACGTTGGTGATGTTCACGCAACAAATCGCCGGTCTGCCGAAACGTTATCTCGGCAAACTCGTATGCAGCCTCGAAGCACAACGAAACACCATCATCCGCGCGCTCGATTTTCTCTTTGACGGAATCTGATACGTGGCAAAAACCCGCATCCTCACCGGCATCACCACGAGCGGCACGCCGCATCTGGGCAACTACGTCGGCGCGATCCGCCCGGCGATCGCGGCGAGTCGCAGCACTGACGCCGAATCGTTCTACTTTCTCGCCGACTACCACGCGCTGATCAAGTGCGATGATCCCGCGCGCATCCAGCGCTCGACACTCGAGATCGCCGCGAGCTGGCTCGCCTGCGGCCTTGATCCGGAAAAAGTGACCTTTTACCGCCAATCGGATATCCGCGAGATTCCCGAACTGACCTGGCTTTTGACCTGCGTCACCGCCAAGGGCCTGCTCAATCGCGCGCATGCTTACAAGGCCGCGAACGACGCCAATCGCGAGAAAGGCGAGGATGCCGATGCCGGCGTGACCGCGGGTCTGTACATGTACCCGGTGCTGATGGCCGCCGACATTCTGATTTTCAACGCGCACAAGGTGCCGGTCGGGCGCGATCAGGTGCAGCACATCGAGATGGCGCGCGACATCGGTCAGCGCTTCAACCATCTCTACGGCGCCGAATACTTCGTCCTGCCCGAGGCGGCGATCGAGGCGAATGTGGCGACCCTGCCCGGCCTCGACGGACGCAAGATGTCGAAGAGCTACGACAACACCATTGCGCTGTGGCTGCCGGCTTCGGCGCTGCGCAAGGCGATCCTCGGCATCGTGACCAACTCGCTTGGCATCGGCGAGGCAAAGAACCCCGACGACTCCAACATCTTCAGCATCTACCAGGCCTTCGCGAGCGCGGACGAAACCGCGGCCATGCGCCAGGCGTTCGCCGACGGCATCGGTTGGGGCGATGCCAAGCAGAAGCTGTTCGAGCGCGTCGACGCCGAACTCGCGCCGATGCGTGAGCGCTACGACGCGCTGATCGCCAGGCCTGCCAAGATCGAGGAAATTCTGCACGCGGGCGCCGCGCGCGCGCGTGCGCTGGCGGGGCCGTTTCTCGACAAGCTGCGTTATGCGGCGGGATTGCGCAGCTTGCTCAGTCAGGTCGTTGCACCAAGTGACAGGCAAGGTGACACGCAAGCGAAAGCCGAAACCCCCGCGCTGCAACCCGTGGTATTCCGCGAAAACAACACGTTCGCCTTCAAAGTGCTCGACGCCAAACGCAACGTGCTCAAGACGCAGGACGGCTTCGTCGATGCGAAAGCGGCGATGGCCGCAGCGCGCGAGGCGATGCAGGTGCTGGGCGCGGCGTCAGACTGAAAGATCATCGCGCACGAACTGGGGTGAGAAAAAAAGACGGCTCCATTGCGGAGCCGTTGTAGTCCCAAACGTTGACCGCGAAATACCCGGCCACACGCGGTGGCCGGGCAGCGGGATCAGAACAGATCGAAGTTCTGGGTGTAGCTGGCGTAGAAGAAACGGCCCGGAATACGGTATTGCGGGTCGAAGCTGTTGGCGAACGCATCCGAACTGAACGGCGGATCCTTGTCGAACAGATTGCGAATGCCAGCCGACACCTGCGCCTTCCACGGCAGACGGTACGCCGCTTGAATGTCGACGTAGACCATCGGATGGAAGGTCGTGCGCGGGCTGACCTGCGGACTCGACACGACCTGGCCCGACGAATTGAACTTGTAGGTGTCGTACAGGAAGGTCGGGTTCGTGCAGTAGTTCGTGTAGCCCGTGGTGATGCCGCGCGCCGCCAGCGCGATGGCCGTATTCGTGGCGACGTTGCAGGTATCGACGATCTTGCTGTAGCGCTCCAGCGTGCCGGAGAAGGTGAAGTCGCGGTAGTTCCACACGGCGTTGAACGTCGAACGCAGGCGGAACTGGGTCGAACCGCCCGAGGCGCCGGTGCTGCCCGTTTTGCCGATGCCGTTGCCGCCGGAAATATCGCCGTCGGCGGTGATTTGGCCACGCTCCAACTGGCCCAGATCGCCCAGATAGGTGATGTAGGCGTTGTCCAGATTCAGTTTGAAGTCGCCCCAGTTCTCGGTCTTGAACTTGTAGTGCAGGCTGAAGTCGACGCCCTCGACCTCGAAGCCGCCCTTGAAGTTCTGGTTCAGGCCGACGATGTTGATGATCTCGCCGGGGTTGTTGAACATCGCGCCGGTCAAATCGCGCGTGATCAGCTTGCAGCGATCGGCGATGCCGTTGATGTAGCAGCCATCGATGATGCCTTGCGCGCCGCGCGAACCAATCTGATTCTTGAGCTGGATGTTGTACCAGTCGACCGAGACATCGAAACCTTCGAGGAAAGGTGGCGAATAGACGAAGCCCAAGGTCTTGTTGGTCGAGGTCTCTGGTTGCAGCAGAGGATTGCCGCCGGTGGACAGGAAGGTTTGTGCGTTCTGGTTCTTGAAGCCCGGTTTCACGCCGGCGGCCGCACAGTTTGCCTGCACGCTCGCCACGTTGGCCGTAGCGCTCGTCGCCGAGCACGGATCGGTCGCACTCGGGCGCCCGGTGGCGATGCCGGAGTACAGCTCGCCGATCGACGGCGCGCGGAAACCCTTGCCCCAACTGCCGCGCACGAGCAGGTCTTCGATCGGACGCCATTGCAGGCTGACCTTCGGGTTGTCGGTCGAGCCGAACGAGGAATAGTCCGAATGGCGGCCGGCAACCGACAGATCGAGTGCGTAGGCGAACGGCGCCTCCTTGAGGATCGGCACCGCGAGTTCGCCATACACTTCCTTGACGTTGTAGCCGCCGTGGGTGGGCTGGTAGGGCACGTCGTTGAGCGCGTTACCGGCAGCGGTCAGCGGGTCGGGCGTATCCGAGCCGGATTCCTTGCGGTATTCCAAACCGACCGCGACCGACAGATCGCCCGCCGGCAGCGCGACCACGGGGCCGGAAATGTTGGCCCAGTAGTTGTCCACGCGATAACGCTGGACGTTGCGCAAGTCGGCCTTGACGTAGTTGAACATGTCGGCGGTGACGCCGTTCGGTCCGCCGAACAGGTTGAACGGTACGCAGCCGTCGATCGGCGCACTTGGCGTGCCGCACACGGCCTTGCCATTCAGAATGAACGAGGGGCCGGTCGCCAGCTTGAACTTGTTGAAGTCCTCGAAATTGCCCTTGATCAGGTTGAACTTGTTCTTGGCGTAGCTCGCGCCCACGTCCCAGTTGAACGGACGATCGAAGGCTTCGAAATCGCCTTCCAGATCGACGCTGAAGCGGCGCGTCAACTGGTTCTGGTCGTACAGACGCGGGAACAGAATCGGACGAAACGTCGGCGAGGTGATGTTGACGCCGAACGGGTTGTAGACGCTGTCTTTCGAAACCAACAGCGTCTTCGGGTACACCACGCCGCCGATCGTCACGCTGCCCGAACTGAGCGGCTGCGCGGCGAGCTGCGCGTTGCCGCCACGCTGGTTGAGGAAGCCGTTGAAGCGCACGCGCAGGTTGTCGGTGAGGTTGTAGGTCGCTTCGCCGAACAGGCCTTTCGTCGTTTGCGGTTGGGTGAGAATGTTGACCGGGGCGAAGTTGTAGCCGTCCTTGCTGAAATCATAGGGGCGGAAATCGCCCGCAGCGGTACACACCTGATTCGGCGCGCAGCCGGCCTTGCTCGGATCAAGGGTCAGAGTTTTGCCGCCGACGCTGAAATTGCCGTAGGGCGTCGTCGGGCTGGCACGGCCCGGGGTCGACACGTTTGCCGGGAAACCATAGATCGGTACGGCCGAAATCGCACGGTTGCCGGCGGATACGAGCCCCTGATCTTTCCACGAAGCATTGACGAGCACCGACCAGCGATCGGCCTTGTGGCCGATGGTCAGATCGGCAGCCTTGGTCACGCCGTCGTCTTGATCGTACTGGCCGTAATACGTGTTGAGCTGGGCGCCGCTCCAGTTGCGTTTGGTATTGAAGTTGACCACGCCGCAGATCGCATCGGTGCCGTACAAGGCGGACGCGCCGTCCTTGAGAATCTGCACGTTCTCAATTGCCGCCATCGGGATCGAACTCAGGTCGACCGAGCCGCCGAGGCCGACGTCGCTGATCCAGCGTTTGCCGTTGACCAGAACGAGGGTGCGGTTGGAACCGCAGGCGCGCAGACTGACACGCTGCACGCCACTGGTGTTGCCGTTATTCGTGTTCAAGCTCAGCGAGGGGCCGTTGATCGCCAACTCCTTGAGCACATCGCCGAGGTTGGTCAGGCCGGTGCGCTCCAGTTCGGCGCGCTCGATCGTCAATACGGGCTGCGCAGTCTCCAGATCCGTGCGCTTGATGCGCGAGCCGAGGACTTCGACCGCATCCAGCGTGGCGGTTTCCTTTTTCTCGGCAGGTTGTTTGTCTTGGGCAAAGCTTGCCGGTGCGACGAGGCAGGACAGGGCGGCGGCGCCGTACAGCGAGCTACGGATCGCCGATGGCAGAGAAAGTATACGCATGAAAAATATCTCCCCGAATCGAATTGGGTGGTGGGTACAGCGGAAAGTTCACGTCTGTTTCACGCAAATTAACAATAATTTACGCTTCTTTCAAGTGGCGATATGACGCATACCGCGGTCGTGACGGGGATACGATGGACGCGATGGGCGCTGCGCCAGAAAGGCGGCCTGCTCACGACGCGACGCGTCGACAGGCGTGGGGCCTCGAATCGGCAATCCGGTATCGCGCGTGGCGGGCGACCGCCACGTGGCGCTACGCGCGTTACCTGCGCAGGGTTGGCGTGCGGGTCGTCGTCGTGGTGGATCGCTGTTGCGTGCGAGGCAAACGGAAGCCGCCGGGCAGCAGTTCGGCCAGCGTCATCACGCGCACGTCGCCGTGGGTGTTGCACATGATTACGCGCAGGTCCGGCCCACCTTGCTCGAATAGCACCTGGCGGCAGGCGCCACAGGGCGACACCGGGTCGGGCGAGTCGGCGATGACCGCGATCATGCGCAGGCCCTTGCGTGCGACACCGCTCGCATGCGCGGCGAATACGGCGGTGCGTTCGGCGCAGTTGGTCAGTCCGTAAACGTCGGATTCGACGTTGCAACCCAGCACGATCTCGTTGCCGTAGCGCGCCGCGGCACCGACCTTGAATTGCGACTGGTGCGCGTGCGCGCGCAACCGTGCCTTCTTTGCCGCCGCGACGAGTTCGCGTTCGGGCGGTGTCAGGCGTGTCGGCGCAGGCTTGGGGGCATTCGTTTCGCGAGCTTTCATGTCATGTCGATTCGAATTGGCGCCGCGGCATGGGCGAAGTTCCGGTCGTACCGATGGGCGGGAATCAGATGGCGATGGCGAGGTCGTCGAGCATCGCCTTGAGGAAGCGCGCGGCCTCGCCGCCCGTGCAAGCGCGATGATCGAAGGTCAGCGACAGCGGAATCACGCGATGCGCTTCGATGCCGCCGATGACCGGTACGGCCTCAAAGCGCAACTTGCCGGCAGCGACGATGGCGACGGTCGGCGGCACCACGATCGGCGTCGCGTAGCGTCCGGCGAACACGCCGAAGTTCGACAGCGAGATGGTGTAGCCGGTCAACTCCGATGGCGGGATGCTGCGTTCGCGCACCTGGCGCATCAGTTGGTCGAGCGCGAGACGCAGGCCGTGCGCGTCGAGCGCATCGGCGTTGCGCAGCGCGGGCACGAACAGGCCATCGACCGTATCGACGGCGACGCCGATGTCGACGCGTTCGTGCAGCGTGCGCGTGAGATTTTCCCCATCGAACCAGGCGTTGAGCGCAGGCACGGCCTTGCAGGCCGTCGTGATCGAACGCAGCAGGCGCACGCTGACGTCTTCGCCGGGCCGCCAGGCATGAATGTCGGCATCGTCGTTGAGCGTCGTCGGCACGACCTTCGATTGCGCGTCGGCCATGACGCGCGCCATGTTGCGGCGCACGCCCTTGAGTTGCTGCGGCTCGCTCGTCGTCCTCAAGCCCTCTCCCCCGACCCGGTCGGGGGAGAGGGTTGGGTGAGGGGGAGCTTTGGATTTACCGTCCTCGGAAGCAGAAACGAGATCAAGATCAAGTGCCCCCCTCACCCCAGCTCTCTCCCCCGACTTCGTCGGAGGAGAGGGGGATGCAGGGGATTGGGTGGCTTGGCGCGTACTCGAGCGAGCGGCAACCTCGCGCACGTCCTTGATCGTCACCACGCCACCCGCGCCGCTTGGCGGGACGCGCGACAGATCGACACCGAGCTTCTTCGCCAGCGCGCGCACCGCCGGCACGGCCTTGACCCCGCCGACCGCGATCGCGGTCTCGGCGACGACGCGATTGCTGGCCTGCATCTCGCCGACGACGGTGCCGGTATCGGCGCGTTCCGCCGGCGCCGGAGTCGCGACCGCCGGTGCGGCGTGATGCCCGCTCGCATGCACCTCGGCACGTTGCGGCGCGCCGGCGTCGATGTCGAAATCGGCGAGCGGCGCGCCGGTCGCGATCACGTCGCCATTGCCGCCGTATACTTTTACCAATTTTCCCGAATACGGCGACGGCACTTCGACGATGGCCTTCGCCGTCTCCATCGAGATCAGCGGCGCGTCGAGCGCGATCGTGTCGCCGGGCTTGATCAGCCATTCGACGATGGTGGCGTCGGGCAGGCCTTCGCCGAGGTCGGGCAGGCGGAATGTCTTGGTTTCGCTCACGATCACCTCAATGCAGGTGCAGCAGGATCAGGGCGACGAGCGCGGGCAGCGCCTGGAAGAAAAAGATGCGCTTGTTGACCGTCACCGCGCCATAGATGCCGGCGACGATGATGCAGGTCAGGAAGAAGATCGCGATGTGGACACCCTCGTGGCCGCCAAGCGCGAGGCTCCAGATCAGGCCCGCGGCGAGGAAGCCGTTGTACAGCCCCTGGTTGGCGGCGAGCGTCTTCGATGCGGTCGCGAACTCGGGCGTGAGCTTGAACACGCGACGTCCGAGCGGCTTGTCCCATAAGAACATCTCGAGGGCGAGGAAATACAGATGCAGCAGCGCAACGACGGCGATCAGGGTCTGTGCGATGAGAGGCATGACATTTTCCCGAAGCGATTCAGCCCGCCGCCAGCGCACGTTTCGCCGCAGCGACGATGCGCGCCACGTTGGGCAGATAGTTCATCTCGAGCTTGTACAGCGGCATCGGCACGTCGTAGCCGGCGACGCGCTCGACCGGCGCGTGCAGGTCGTACAGCGCATGCTCGGCGAGGCGCGCGGCGATCTCGCCGCCGAAGCCGCCGGTGTACGGTGCCTCGTGCACGATCACGCAGCGATGCGTCTTCTTCACCGATTCGTGGATCGTGTCGAAGTCGAGCGGCTTGAGCGTGGCGACATCGATCACCTCGGCGCGAATGCCTTCGGCGGCGAGCGCGTCGGCCGCTTCGAGCGTTTCCTTGACCTGCGCGCCCCAAGTCACCAGGGTCACATCCCAGCCGTCGCGCAGGACGAAACAGACATCGAGCGGCAGCGCCTCGCCGTCGTCGGCTACGTCTTCCTTGTACTGCCGATAGATGCGCTTTGGCTCGAAGAAGATCACAGGATCGGGATCGCGAATCGCGGCGAGCAGCAGGCCATACGCGCGGCCCGGCGACGAGGCGATCACGACGCGCAGGCCGGCGATATTGGTGAACAGGGCCTCGATCGCCTCGGAATGATGTTCCGGCGCATGGATGCCGCCACCCCAGGGCGCGCGGAACACGGCCGGGCAGGTCAGGCGCCCGCGCGTGCGCGTGCGCATGCGCGCCGCGTGCGAGGCGATCTGGTCGATCATCGGATACATGAAACCTTCGAACTGCGCCTCGGCGACCGGCCGCATGCCCTGCGCGGCAAGGCCGACGGCGAGGCCGGCGATCATCGCCTCGTCGAGCGGCGTATCGATCACGCGCTCGGCGCCGAATTTCTGCTGCAGGCCGACGGTGGCGCGGAACACGCCGCCGTTGACGCCGACGTCTTCGCCGAGCACGACGACGGCGGGATCGCGCGCCATCTCGTGCGCGAGCGCCAGGGTGATGCCTTCGATCAGGTTGATCTGCGGCATCGTGTCAGCCCTTCGCCGTGGCGAGCGCGTCGGCGCGCTGGCGTTCGAGATCGAGCGGCAGCTCGGCGTAGGTGTGGTCGAACATCGCCGTGACCGGCGGCGCCCTTGTTTCCAGATAGGCGTCGATCTCCGCGTCGACACGCCTGGCGCATTCGGCGAGCCAGTCTTTCTCTTCCGCATCCGTCCACGCATTCATGCCTTGCAGGTAGGCACGCAGGCGCTTGATCGGCTCGCGTTCCCATGCGGCCGTTACTTCGTCTTCGCTGCGATAGCGACGTGCGTCGTCGGCGGTGGTGTGATCGGACAAGCGGTAGGTCACCGCTTCGATCAGACTCGCTCCGTGGCCGTGGCGCGCACGCTTGATCGCGTGATCCAGCGCGACGTGCATCGCGACGAGATCGTTGCCGTCCACTTGCACGCTTTCAATGCCGGCGGCGATGCCTTTCTGGGCGAGCGTCTTCGCCGCGGTCTGCTGCGCGCGCGGAATCGAGATCGCGTACTGGTTGTTCACGACGACGACGACGAGCGGCAGCGCGAAGGCGCCGCCAGCGTTGATCGCCGCGTAGAAATCGCCCTTGGATGTGCCGCCATCGCCGACAGTGGCCAGCGCCACGCGCGGTTCCTTGCGGATCTTGAACGCGAGCGCGGCACCGGCCGCGTGCAGGCATTGGGTGGCGATGGGCACGCACCAGGCGAAGTCGTGCGCGGGCCCGGAGAAGTCGTTGCCGCGCTCGTCGCCGCCCCAGTAGAGCAATACTTCGCGCGGTTTCACGCCGCGTTGGAACTGCGCGCCGTAGTCGCGGTAGAACGGCGCGAACACATCGTCTTCGGTCAGCGCCGAGCCGATCGCGACGTAGGTCGCCTCCATGCCAAGACACGACGCATACGTGCCGAGCTTGCCGGTGCGCTGCAACGCGATCGCCTTGCCGTCGAAGACGCGCGTGAAGCACATGAGTTTGTACGCATCGACCAGCGCGCGCACGTCGCGCGCGAACGCGGGCGCGTCCTCGCCGAGGAGCGTGCCCGATTCATCCAGATACTGCAGGTATTCGATTTCGAAACTGGCTGCGATGCTCACGCTGCCGCCGTGTATGCGATGCGGATGTGCTTGATAGCAGCCCTGGCGGAGACTATGCAAGGCGCGGCGCAAAATACGCCGCGTCTTGGCATGAAGAACGCCGGATCCGGATTCGGCCGGATTCGGCACTTTGGTGCTTACTTCGTCACGCTGCGACGACGCAGTACGGCATGGCCGATCACGGCCAGCAAGGACATGAGCGCAAGCAACATGGTCGCCGTCAGCATCGGCGCCGGCGTCGCCTGACCCGCGATTACCGCGTTCGCGGTCACGGCAAAGGTGAACACCGGTGTCCCGGCGGCATTGCTCGTGACCGTGATCGTCGCGTTTTGCGTGCTCGGCGCGGTGGGTGTCACCGTGATCGAGAACGGGATGGAGGCGCCGACCGCCAACGTACCCGTGCCACCGGAAATGGTGAACGCCGGATTGCTGCTGACGATGCTGCTGACCACGATGTCGCCGACGGCTGCGGGCAGGGCAGGTGCGGTGATCGCCAGCGCCGTCGCTCCTGCGCCGGGTGTCACGCTGCCCGGTGCGGGCACCGCCGCAGGGTTGGCGATCGTGAAGCCGTGCGTGGTTCCCACGCCCACGGGGACAGGACCGTAGTCGGTGCGCTTGGCCATGCTCGGTGAATTGTCGCCATTGCTGATCGGATTCGCGCCACCGAAGACGCTGAGAGCGTTGCCCGCGGCGGCGTTGGCCGAGCACGACGCGTTGCTGCCACCGTTGCTGCCGTTGCAGCTCCAACTCCACGGGCCGTTGCCCACGAGGGCGGTGGCCATGCCGGCGTTGCACAGGTTGGTGGGCGGGGCGCCGAGAGTCTTGCCGTTGTCGCTGCCGCAAGTGCCGTTGACCGGGTTGGCACTGAAGGTCGCGGCGATCGCGCAGGCCTGCGTGATCGTGCCTGTGCTCCAGGTGTTGGTGGCGGCATTCTGCAACGTCGGCGTGCAGTGATCGCCCAACACATTGGCGACGGAGTAGCCCGAAGCCGCGGTCACCGTGAACGTCGTCGAGGCACCCGAGGCGACCGGGTTGACGGCCGGGGCGGAGATGTTGCCGCCGACACCGCTCACGGTCGTGGTCACGTTGTACAGCGCAACCGAGGTCACCACCACGGTGCAGTCGGCGAGGATGGCATTGACCGTGTAGGTGAACGGGTTCGTGCCGCTGCTCGGCGAGGCGCTGCCGCAACTGCCGCCAACGCTTGCCATGAAGCCCGCTGCCGGAGTGATGGTGAAGGTGGGCTGCGCGTTCTTGCTCACCGTGAGCGCGCTGGCGGAGGTGATGGTGCTGTTCGCATCCGTGCTCGGCGTGACCACGTAGCCCAAGGTGACGACCTGGCCGTCGTGATCGGAAGTGCGCTGTGGCGTGCTTGAATCGGTCAGGGTGGTCGAGGCGATGGAGATATCCGAATTGCCGCGCGCACTGTCGAGCGAAATGAAATCGTTCTGCCCGGGTGCGGTCAGGAGGATATGGTCGATCTCCTGCAGCAAGCCGCCGAAGTTGTACGAGTAGTGCTGCGCCTGCGTCACCGTGCTGCCGGTGTCGAACAGCGTCGGCGTCGGCGCCACATAGGCGCTCGATGGCGGATACACGTACACCGCGTTGGCGGCATTGGGATCGGTCGCGCGGATGCTGGTGTCGATCGTGCCCATGATGGTGCCGGTCACGTCGACGTAGCCATCGCTGAATTCGTAGGCGTTGAAGTCGCCGAGCACGATCAGCGGCACGCTGGAGCTGCCGGTTATCGGCAATGCGCAGGTTGGATCGAGCGTGCCCGCCGCATTTTGCTGCGCCGTGCAGACATCGGCGCCGCTCAGCGTCGCACCATTGGTTTGCAACACCTGCACGATGCGCGCGACCTGCTCGGCCTGTTCGCGACGTTTCGGGCCGACATAGGCCTTGGTGCCCAGACCGGAGAGGGCCTTGTCGTAAATCGCCAGCACCCGGAAGCGGTAGCCCTGATACGTCGCATCCAGCAGCACGGGCGGGCGATCATTGAGCAGGCAGGGGGTCGGGAAGGACGGGTTGCAGCCCGCGGTCGATTGGGTGTTCTTGGCCAGCTGCGAGACCGAATTCACCGTCACGCCGTTTTGCACCAGAATGGCGATATTGATGCCGCCTGGGTCGTTGCCGGGGATCACGTACGGGCGGTACTGGATCGCATTGCCGCTGTCGCCGGCAATCTGCCCGGCGAGATTGGTGGCGACGGAGTAGTTCTCGACTTCCTGCAACACCTGCACCGGAGGCGCTTTGAGTTCATTGCGGATCTGCGATGAAAGCTTGCTCAGGCGCGTCGCATATTGCGCCGCGGTCGGACAGGTGTCGTCTACGCCAGTGCCGGCGCAGGTGTCGGTGTATTGGCTGGTGTCGGCACCGTCGGCGCTGCTGTTGAAGAAGTGCAGCGCATTCTGGGTGCCGATACGCAGCTTGCCGGCGACAGGGTTGGGCACGGCGACTGGATAGGTTGGCGCGTCGATCAACTGCAGATCGGCCGCGGTGCGCGGATACAGCTCATACGTGGGATCAGGCGAGCCGCTGGCCTGATAGCCCTGGATCACGCCGGTCAAGGTGATTTCCTGGCCGCCGTTGTAGATGCCCGCGCCGGTCATGTTCGGTGAGACTGGCAAGGTGCTGGGATCGACGTTGAGGCCCGGGTAGTAAACCTGGATCAACTCAGGGTTGCCCCAGAACGTCGTCGTGTAGGCCGTGCGATTCGGATCGCTGCCGAGAATGCCGGGTTTACGGAACGAGCGCGTGGTGTTGGCGACGGCGAAGAAGCCGTTATTCGGTGTCGCGGGTGAGGGCGTGATGCCGCTGTTGGCGACCGTGTACGTTGGCGCGTTGACCATGCCGTGGCTCATCGTCACCAGCATGCCGTCGAGGCAGGCGAAGTTGGCCGCTTGATAGCCATCGTTGCGGGTTTGGCCGTCCGCCGAGGGCACGACGATGCCCGTGCCCGTACCCGTGCAGATACCGCTGCCGGGGTCGGTGTTGGGCGGGTTCGCGGTCAAGTCATACGGCGTCGGCATGGCGGTGTCGTCGTGGCCGATTTTCGTGTAGGTGGGGCCACCGGCGATTTCGGTCGAGCCGCTGAATTCCTGCACGCGCCCGGTGACGCTGACGAGGTCGCCGACGACCAAACCCGTCGGTGGGACACCGAGGTAAACATAAATGCCATCGGAGGTGGTGACATCATTGTCGCCTGCGGTGTCCTGCATGAAGAAGCCTTTGGGCCCGATTGCCGTGACGATGTTTTTGTTGCTCCCGCTGGGCGTGATGACATACGTCGTGCCGAGCACGGAGCCGCTACCGGCGAAGCTCGAGCGCGCGCCGTGGCCCTGGATTTCCATGATCGTTTTCGCAACCGGGGGCGGGATGACGGT
>JAFEFR010000141.1 GCA_018240485.1 Pseudomonadota bacterium | reverse complement strand
TTTCGGCGGCGGCACGCACGAAAACCGCCAGGGCCAGGACCTCGACGCCCATGTCGATTTCAACCGCCATCCCGCGAATCGCTGGCACCGACGCCTCAATTTGATCGTCTACCTCAATCGCGAATGGCACGACGCCTGGGGCGGATCGCTGCAATTGCACAGCGATCCGCGCAGCGCCGACAATCGCACGATCACGATTACCCCGCTGTTCAACCGCGCGGTCATTTTCGAGACCACGGAAGCGAGCTGGCACGGTTTTGCGCGCATCGCCCTGCCGCAGGAAAAAATCGCGCTCACCCGAAAATCGATCGCGCTATATTTCTACACCAAAGCACGCCCGCCCGAGGAGACCGCAGCCACCCATTCGACGATTTACGTCGATGCGCCACTGCCGGCGCGCTTCCTCGCCGGGCACACGCTCGATCAAACCGACGTCGACGAACTGGGCAACCTGCTTGCGCGACGCGATCAGCACAATCAGCGTCTATACCGTGACCTTGCCGCCATGACCGGACAGCTCGAGCAAGCGCAGGCGGCAATCTACTCCGGTCGGCTCGGTCGCTTGCGTCACGTCACACAAACCGTGCTGCGACGCTGGCGCAAGCGTTGAGCGAAGCGCGCGGCGCACGCCCGATGATTCGACCTTTTCTGCGCCGCCATGTCGTGCCCTGGGCGCGACGTCTGCCGTCGTTTCTGCAAGAACCTCTGCGCGAAATCTGGTATGCCTGTGCGCCGAAAATCGCCGCCACGGCGCGCCACGGCGACGAGGCCGTGTATGCCGCGCAACGCGACAACGAGACGGCGCGGTTCGATGCGCAAACCGACGTCCATGCTCTGCCGCCGATCGCCCATTATTGGTCCGACAAATATCTGCGGCCCGAACTCGAAGCGTTCGGCTTTTCCAACCCCGAGCAGTTTTTCGTCGTGGCGCTCGAACGCGCCTGGCGCGAGACGAATGAACGGCCCGCGCGTTTCATCAGCCTCGGCGCGGGCAATTGCGATGCGGAGGTGCGCATCGCGCAAGCGCTGCGCGCACGCGGCATCATCGATTTCGTGATCGAATGCCTCGAACCGAATCGCGCGATGCGCCTGCGCGGCGCGGCCCTCGCGCGCGAGGCGGGGGTCGAGGCACACATCGACGCGATCGATGGCGACTTCAATTTCTGGCGGCCGCAACGCACTTACGCGGCCGTGATCGCCAATCAAAGCCTGCACCATGCGATCGAACTCGAAGGCCTGTTCGATGCCGTTGCGCAGGCCATTTCCGACGGCGGACTGTTCGCCACCTCCGACATGATCGGACGCAACGGCCACCAACGCTGGCCCGAGTCGCTCGCCATCGTGCGCGAGTTCTGGGCGGAATTGCCGGCGGCCTATCGCTACAACCTGCAACTGCGTCGCCACGAGAAAAACTTCCGCGACTGGGACTGCGCGCGCGAAGGCTTCGAGGGCGTGCGCGCGCAGGACATCCTGCCGCTGCTGATCGAACGCTTCGATTTCGATTTCTTTTTCGCCCATTCGAACCTGATCGATCCGTTCATCGACCGCAGTTTCGGCCCGCATTTCGACGTCGCCTGCGAACGCGACCGTGCCTTCATCGACCGCGTACAAGCGCGCGACGAGGCCGAAATTTTTGCCGGCCGCCTCACGCCGACGCACATGCTCGCCGTGATGCGCGCACAACGCAGCGGCGAAGGCGCGCGCTCCTGCCTGACCCGCAGGCACCTGACTCCGGCGTTTTGCGTGCGTCGCATCGCCCCGTCGCCGTCGCGCGCGCGTTGAGCGCACGCGAACGCGCGTTCCGGCGCCACGGCGACATTTTGGGTACACTCCGCCCCCTTTCATGAATCGCGGAATCATGGCCATCGATCGCATGATCGTCACGCAATCGCCTCCCGTCGCACGGCGCGCTGCCGCGACCCGCGATGCGTTTTCCACGCGCCCTCCGCCTCGGGCCTGGATTGTCCTGATCCAACTGTGGTTTGCCGCCGCCGCGTTGTATTACCTCGTCACCGGCATCGAGGCGATCCTGCGCTGGGCGCCGCATGCGCTGTACGCCGACCAGTGGCGGCAATACGTCGACTATTTGAGCTTGCCGTTTCCGCAAAACATCCTGCATGCGGACAACGGCCATCGTCTGGTGCTGCCGAATCTCATCGCCTGGACCGAACTGAAAGGGTGGCAAGGCAATCAATGGTTGCAGATTGCGGTCGGCATCCTGAGCCTGCTCGGCACGGCGGCCTTGATCGCCGGCATTTGCCTGCGCGATCGCACGGCCGCCTCCTGGCGCCGTGCGGCGGGCGCCTTCGCCGGCGTTTTCGCGATCTTCTGGCTCGGCAATGCGCGCACGCTGACGCACTCGACCGAACTGCTGCACACCAGCCTGCCCATGTTGTTTCTTGCCATCGCCCTGCATGCCACGTTGCGTGCGACCGAGCCGGCGAGCGCGTCGAAATCGGCCTCGCCCATCCCGTATCTTGCGCTTGCCCTGTGCGCCGCCGCGCTGGCGACCTTCAGTTTCGGCTATGGCATGGCGGTGTTCGTTGCGATCCTCGCCGCCCTCGCCGCGCGCAAGGCGCCGCGCTCGCAATGGCTGCTCTGCCTCGCCGGCCTGGGCCTCACCCTTGCCCTCTATGTGCTCTTGCCCGGTGGCGATGGCGTTCGCGGCATGATGACCTTCGCCCCGCTCGAAAACGTGCTCACCGGCGCGCGCTGGCTCGGTGCGCCCTTCGTCGAACTGTTCAAATACCTGCTCGAACCCGATGCCAGCGGCCTCGTGCCCGGCCCGCTGCGCGGCGGCATTCACCGCATCGCCACGAGCGCTGCCGTCTATTTTCCGAACCCATCCACGGCCACTCTGCCGTATGCCGCCTTCGGCGCTTTCGGCATGCTGGCGCTGATCGCCGCCAGCCTGCGCAGCGCGTTGCGCCGCGAAGCCACCGCGCCCATGCAGGCGCTGGGGCTCGGCATCGCCTGGCTGGGCCTCACCGCCGCCGCCATCGTGTCGGTTTCGCGACTGGATTATTTCCGCCAATTCCCCAATCAGATTTACGCCAACCGCTACCTGCCCTGGCCTTGCCTGTTCTGGCTCGGCCTCGCCCTCGTCGCGCTCGGCAACGCAAAAACGAAAGCGAGCCTATTCACCAAGGCGACCTTTGCTTTCACACTGTTGCTGCCGATCCTCGCCGTACCGACCCAACACGGCGGCAGCATTTTCGCGCAGCTGGTCCGTGGATCGATCGACAACACCGCCGCCGGCAGCGAAGTCGGCGTGATCGAAAAGGGCGCCTCGCTCGGCGAAACGCAGACCGACGAATTCCTGCGCGGCATCGATCTGCTCAAGCGAAATCACGTCGCCCAATTCGCCACGCGCGCCGCGACACGGCTCGGGCACCCCTTGCCCAACGCCGCCCGTGTTGTCGCCGATGCCACTCTGGAAACCCGCTCGATCGACGACAACGCCATCGGCCCGCCGGGAACGGCCGTCGTCGTTCGCCTGCCGACCGCGAGCGCCGACAACCCGCCGCAACTCCTGCTGCTCGACGCGCAACGCGACGTCGTCGGCATCGTCAATCGCGACGCACGCCTGCAACCGCCGGGCTACAGCGGCTATGCCCGCTGCCACCCCTGCGACGGACTGCGCGCGGCGGAAGATCGCGATGCCGATCCTGCCGGGGCGATAGCGCACGATTGACTCCCCATCGACGCGCGTAGCGGCGAAGTGGCGTGGCGAATTTCAGCGCCACCCAATGCGCGCCGTTATCCAGCTTGCCACTCCGGACAAGACCGGTCGCGATCGCCTACAATTCGCGCTCCGAAAACCCGCCTCCGCGGCAACACCCATCGAATCGATACACGATGTTCGCCCGCTTGCTTCCTCTGCTCAAACTTCTTGCGGCCCTCGTGTTGGTGTTGCTGGTTCTCGATGGCCTCGTGTTTCGCTCCGGGCTTTACGCGCCATGG
>JAFEFR010000140.1 GCA_018240485.1 Pseudomonadota bacterium | reverse complement strand
GGATAATTGCCGACGGTTCCCGCCGCCGGCGTGCCGGCCAGCGTCGCCGTGCCGTTGCCGTTGTTGGTGAACGTCACGCCGTTGGGCAGTGCGCCGGTCTGGCTCAACGCGGCATTGGTCGGGAACCCGCTGGTGGTGACGGTAAATGTGCCCGCCGTGCCAACGGTGAAGGTCGTCGCGTTCGCGCTGGTGATCGCCGGGGCCTGATTCACGGTCAAGGTGAAGGTCTGCGTCGCGTTCGGTGTCACGCCATTGTTTGCGGTCAACGTGAGCGTGTAGGTGCCGCCCGTGCCCGCCGCTGGCGTGCCGGCCAAGGTTGCCGTGCCGTTGCCGTTGTTGGTGAAGGTCACGCCGTTGGGCAGTGCGCCAGTCTGGCTCAGCGCGGCATTGGTCGGGAAACCCGTCGTCGTTACCGTGAACGTGCCCGCCGCGCCAACGGTGAACGTCGTTGCGTTCGCGCTGGTGATCGCCGGAGCTTGATTCACGGTCAAGGTGAAATTCTGCGTCGCGTTCGGGGCCACGCCGTTGTTCGCCGTAAACACCAGCGGATAGGTGCCGCCCGTACCGGCCCCCGGCGTGCCCGCCAGCGTCGCCGTGCCGTTACCGTTGTTGGTAAAGGTCACGCCACTGGGCAGTGCGCCAGTCTGGCTCAGCGCGGCCTTGGTCGGGAAACCCGTCGTCGTTACCGTGAACGTGCCCGCCGTGCCAACGGTGAAGGTCGTCGTGTTCGCGCTGGTGATGGCCGGGGGCTGATTCACGGTCAAGGTGAACGTCTGCGTCGCGTTCGGTGCCACGCCGTTGTTTGCGGTCAACGTGAGCGTGTAGGTGCCGCCCGTGCCCACTGCCGGTGTGCCAGCCAAGGTCGCCGTGCCGTTACCGTTGTCGGTGAAGGTCACGCCGTTGGGCAGCGCGCCGGATTCGCTCAGCGTCGCATTGGGAACGCCCGTCGTCGTCACCGTAAACGTGCCCGCCGTGCCGACGGTGAAGGTCGTCGCGTTCGCGCTGGTGATCTGCGGTGCAACGCTTGCGGAACCACCGATGAGATTCCCTGCGGTATAGGCTCTGGCCGGGCCGCAATTGAAACATTCGGCGGCAGCCGGGCTTCCAATATTGAGCGCCACCGTCCCCCCCGCATTGCTCAATGCGGTGACGCCCGGCAAGCGTATCTGACGAGACGACCCATTCAACGTAAATTGCGCACCGACGATAGTTGGCGCACCGGAGAAGTAAAGGGCCGAGGATGACGCCGTGCTGTAAGTCGCGGGGGGAAAGGTTGTGGTATTGCCGCCGGCAACCGAAACGTTCCAGTTCGACAGCGTGTTGGTATCGGCGTCAAAAACGAACGACCCACTGGCCGTGCCGCCATCGCTGAACGTCACCCCGCTCAAGGTCCAAGTTACCGGAATGGCGAAGGCATTGGAGACCAGCGCCAGCGCCAATGCGATGAGAAAAACCGCTTTGCCGAAAAAGCGTTTGCGATCGAACATGAAAGTTCCCCCAGTGGAATTTCGTCGGGCGCATCACCGATTCGTCGCACGCATCACCAAAATGGTGAGTGCCTGACGCCGGTGGGTGCTACGCGGATGGTAACGGATTATGCAGCATCTTGAGTAAGAGTGAATACCGGCGGGTAGCTTCGCCCGCTTCGCAGTGGTCGAAAACAGGCTGCTTCGCGATAAAACTTCTCGTGGATGTTGTCGGTGTGCCAGCCGGGGATGCCGGACAGCGGCAGCGGGCGCAATTCCTGCGGATCATTGAGCACCTCGCGTGCGCGTATCGCGCGCGCAAGGCATGCGGGCATCTCCGCGCACGGCGCGAGCGCGAGGGCTTTGCCGACGAGCAACTGCCCCGGCCGCAACGCATGTTCGAGCAGCGCATGGCCGAACACATCGATGCGAATGCGGCCATCATGCCAAGCCGTGCGTTCGCGCCAGAACAACCCATGCCAGTCGTGCGCGTTCCACAACGCGAGCAAGGCGGGATCGCCGACCTGCACGATCACGCCAGCTTCGTCGAAATGGGTCAG
>JAFEFR010000013.1 GCA_018240485.1 Pseudomonadota bacterium | reverse complement strand
GAACTCGTGCTCGACACGAATGCGCTGAAGATCGACAAGGTCGAAGCCGAGGACAAGGCCGGCAAGTGGAGCATAGCGGAGTTCACCGTCGACAAGGCCGACCCGCTGCTCGGCTCGGCGCTGCGCATCGCGCTGTCGGCACAGAGCGGCAAGGTGCGCATCGCCTATTCGACCAGCCCCGACGCGGCCGGCCTGCAATGGCTCGATCCGGGCCAGACCGCGGGCAAGAAACATCCGTTCATGTATTCGCAGTCGGAATCGATCGCCGGACGCAGTTGGATTCCGCTGCAGGACACGCCGTCGGTGCGTTTCTCCTACACCGCGCACATCACCACGCCGAAGGCGCTGCGCGCGGTGATGAGCGCGAACAACGATGCGAAGCATGCGCTCGACGGCGACTTCCGCTTCACGATGCCGCAGAAAATCCCGTCCTATCTGCTCGCGCTCGCGATCGGCGACCTTGCCGTGCGCGAAATCGGTCCGCGCAGCGCGGTCTATGCCGAGCCGGAAACGGTCGATGCGGCGGCAAAGGAGTTCGACGACATCGAAAAGATGATCGTCACCACCGAGAGGCTCTACGGTCCCTACCGCTGGGACCGCTATGACATCCTCGTGCTGCCGCCGTCGTTCCCGTTCGGCGGCATGGAGAACCCGCGCCTGACCTTCGCCACGCCGACCATCCTCGCCGGCGACAAGTCGCTGGTCAGCGTGATCGCGCACGAGCTGGCGCATTCCTGGTCGGGCAACCTCGTCACCAACGCGGCGTGGAAGCACGTCTGGCTCAACGAGGGTTTCACGACCTACGTGCAGGGCCGCATCGTCGAGGCGGTGTATGGCAAAAACCAGGCCGACGAGGAATTCCTCGTCGCCAGCAATGCGCTGCGGCACGAGTTCAAAACCTCGGCACCCGGCGAGCAACTGCTCGTGCCCGACCTGACCGGCAAGGACGCGGACGACTCGCTCAGCGATGTGCCGTACATCAAGGGCTCGTGGTTTTTGCAGTATCTCGAAGCGAAATTCGGCCGCACAACGTTCGATGCGTTTCTGCGCAGCTACTTCGACCACTTCGCGTTCCAGAGCATCACTACCGACCAGTTCGTCGACTATCTGAAGGCCAACCTGCTCGACAAACATCCGGGCACGGTGAGCATGGACGAGGTCAACGCCTGGCTGCACCAGAGCGGCATTCCGGCCGATGCGCCGCTGCCCGCGTCGAGCGCGTTCGCCGCGCAGGACAGGCTGCGCGAGCAGTTCGTCGCCGGCAAGATCGATGCGCAGGCGCTCGATGCGACACACTGGCGCACGCAGGAATGGCAGTACTTCCTCGACCAGTTGCCGCCCAAACCGAGTCTCGCGCAGATGCGGGCGCTCGACGGCGCCTACCATCTTACCGGCACGCACAATGCCGAGATCGCGTTCCGCTGGTATCGCCTCGCGATCGGCAGCGGCTACCAGGCGGCGTATCCGGCGATGCGCGAACACATGCTGCGCATCGGTCGCCGCATCCTCGTGGTACCGCTGTACGCGGAACTGGCGAAGACCGCACAGGGCAAAGCGCTCGCAGAAAAAATCTACGCCGAGGCCAAACCCGGCTATCACCCGATGACGCGCGCGGCGGTGGAGAAAGCCTTGCAGGACACCCGCCGCCGAAGGTAGGCGGCGGGCGCATCGTCGCCGCAATACGATTCACATCAAGCGCGTAGGTGACGTGTGCGTCTTGCGTAGACAAAGGCGAGCAAGGTCAGCGTCAGCAGAGCAAGCAGAGCAGGGGTCAGCATCGGGGCCGGCACCGCCGTCGCCACCAGTGCAAAGGCGCCTGCGGTCGTGGCGCTGTAGCCCGAGTTGGGGAAGGTCGTGAGGCTGGAGCACGCATTCGCGGTTACGGTATTACACGGCGCCGCCGTGACGCCTTGCTGGAAAGGCGAGGTGTTGCCAACGGCGATGACGTTCATCGCCTGTCCCACCGTGTTGGGTGGCGGGGGGCTGATCACGACGAACAAAAATGCCGTGAGCTGACCGCTGGCATTCGTCGAAACGATGAAGTTGCTCGGATTCGCGGCATACACCACCGAGTTGAGATTGGTCAGCGTATTGATGCCGTCGTTGAACGACCATGCGGTGACCAGGTTCGAGCCGCTCGGGCCGATATTGACGTTGGTCAGATTTGCCGCCAGCGGTACCGACGTGGTAATCGAACCGCTGATGGTCATAGCCGTGGTGTACACACCCGTGGCGGAGGCGTAATTCGACCCGGCGGTATAAACATAGGTGGCCGCAGCGGCGGAATTCGCGACGACGACAAGGGATAGAAACGACAACACACGCGACAAGTACTTCATGATATTCCTCGCAGGCGATGGCAGGGCGAGTCGCGAATAGCGACCCGCTCTGACCCAATACGCGAAACGGGAGGGGGAAGTCTCATTCTGCGTGCGGGAATTCTCCCGGGAGGGATAACAATGAAGGTTTGAGAGGCGTACGCGCCCGGGGGCGCGTACGCAAAGGCGTTACCCGCGAAGCGAGCGCGTACGCACGAACACGAAAGCCAGCAGGATTCCCGTCAGCAAGGCAAGCAGGGCCGGAGTCAGCATCGGGGCCGGCACCGCCGGTACGGCGGCGAGAACAAATGCGCCGGCGGCAGAGCTGCCATATGCCGTACTGGTCGACGGACCAATCCCAATGGCCGAGCACTGATTCGCTGTAAGGCTGTTGCAGACCCCGGAGGCGATGATGCTTTGGTACGGCGAAGCGTTGAGCACGGCGATGCCGTTCATCGTCTGCCCTACCGTGTTGGGTGGCAACGGGCCGACCACCACGAACTGGAATGCCGTGATTTGACCAGTGGCATTCGTCGAGACGGTGAAGTTGCTTGGCGTCAAGACGAATGGGGCCGAATTGAGGTTGGTCAGGGTATTGAGACCATCATTGAACGACCATGCCGTGACGAGGTTGGAGCCGCTCGGGCCGATATTGACGTTGGCCAGATTCGCCGGCAATGGCGAGGCTGTGTTGAACGAACCGGTGACCGCCATCGCCGTGGTGTACGCCCCGGTGACGGTCGTGTAGTTCGATCCCGCCGTGTAGACGTAGGTCGCTGCTGCCGCCGTATTGGCGACGACGGCGAGTACAAGCAAGGAGACGAGCGCGAGCAGAGGTTTCATGGGTTTTTCCTGGAAAGGACGGCTTCGGCGTCCCCACGCTCGAAG
>JAFEFR010000139.1 GCA_018240485.1 Pseudomonadota bacterium | reverse complement strand
TGCGCCTGGCTGCTGGCGATCGAATACATGCGCGGCGCCAGCGCGCGCAGCGCCGCAACCAATGCCTGCGCATCCCAAGCCGTGGGGTAGGCACGCAGCAGATCGATCAGTTGATGATCGGCGAGGAATTTGGACAGATCGCCCACGTTTTGCGCGCTCAACATCGCCTGCAGTGCGGCATGTTGGCCGCGTTCGGCATGGGCGGCGACGAACGGGCGGGTCAGCAGCGTCAGTTCACGCCGCTCGGCCAGCCACTGTCGCAGCGGCAGAGTCTCGCCGGCATGCGCTACCGGCGTTGCGCCGTCGAGCGCCAGGGTACGCAAAACCCGATCTACCGACTCGGGCGATTGCGTCGGCCATACGCCGAGCGCATCGCCGGGTTGATAGCGCAGGCCACTGCCTTGCAGCGACAGCTCGATGTGACGAACGTCTTTTGCGCTGGCGCTGCCCACTATGCGCTGGTTGAGCAGAAGCTCGGCATGAAACGGACGCTCGCGCGACCAGGCGCCGTGCGTGGGTCGCAACCGGGCAACCACATCCGTTCCTGACGCAGGCGCGGGGGTTGCCTCCGACGTTGCCAGCCGCTGACGTGCGTGCTGCAAGGCCTGTTGTGCCCAGGGCTCGGCCACCGTGGCGATATCCACATCGGCCTCGGCGCGGGCGAGCAATGGCTTCGCCCCCAACTGCTGCAAACGCTCATCGATGCGCCGACCGATGCCGCAAAAATCGACGTAGCTGGAGTCCCCCAGGGCCAGCACACCGTAGGCCAATTGGGCCAGCTCCGGCGCACGCTTGCTGGTGAGAAAATCAAAAAATCCACGCGCATCGTCGGGCGGTTGCACCGCATCGCCCTGGCTATGCGTGCTGATGACGATGTACAACAGGCGTTCTTTTTTCAATTCGCCGGTGCGGTAGGCATCGGCGCGCACCAAACGCACCGCCAGCCCGGCAGACTGCGCCTGGCTGGCCAGCCGCTCGGCCACGCGCTTGGCATTTCCACCTTGGCTGCCGTACAGAATCGTCAATCGCAACCCGGCATCGCTGCTCACAACCGGAGAAGCGGGTACCTGTGCCGATGCCGAGGCAGCGGGCTGTGAGCGGGCAGCGGCGCCGGCCATGAAACCCGCCAGCCATTGCAAGGCGTAACTATCCAGACCCTGCGCCAAATCGACGGCCAGACGCGCCTTCTCTCTGGACAACGGGATCAAATCCAAGCTGGCTTCACCGGCTACAGTCATGTTGGCTTTCCGCTTTCAATGGGCCAATCAAAAAATTGGCACGAGATACGCTAGGGCCGCATGGTAGGGAGCCGTGAACATTTGAGGAAAAATCAATTTTTCATAAGAAAAGCAGTCCTGCGCATATACCAGCTGGATTGGCCCATCACGCGGCCACAGAAATTCGTTGCCGTCTTCGGGGGCAGGAAGCCCGTATGGTGTGCGAAAGCCACAAACGAAAACGCCCAACCGAGAACGGTTGGGCGCTGAATAGTGGTGGCCAGGGACGGAATCGAACCGCCGACACGGGGATTTTCAGTCCC
>JAFEFR010000138.1 GCA_018240485.1 Pseudomonadota bacterium | reverse complement strand
TCGCGCGAAACCCTGCTGCTGATCAACAACCTGCTGTTCGCCTGCGCGGCGGCAATGGTACTGCTCGGCACGCTGTACCCGTTGATCGGCGACGCGCTCGGCGTCGGTCGCATCTCGGTCGGGCCGCCGTACTTCGGCTTCATGTTTCCGCTGCTGATGCTGCCGGTGGTGTTGCTGATTCCGTTCGGGCCATTTTTTCGCTGGGCCGCGGGCGACTGGCGCGCAACCTTGCGAACGCTCACGCCGGCGCTGGTGCTGGCACTCCTCTGTGCGCTGGCCGCGTGGCTGCTCGTCGGCGCCCTGCCATTGCGCGGCGTCGCCGGCGTCGGCGCATGCCTGTGGGTCGGCACCGGCATCGCGCTGTACGCGCTCAAGCGCTGGCGCGAGGCGCCGCGCGGCCGCCGCTACACGCCGGAAATGCTCGGCATGATTTGCGCGCATTTCGGCGTCGCGATCTTCCTCGCCGGCGTACTCGTCACCGAGGCGACCAGCGTGGAGTCCGACCTGCGCATGGCGCCCGGCGAAACGAAAAACATCGCCGGCATCGACTTTACGTTCAAGGGAGTCGCGCCTGCGCAAGGGCCGAATTTTCGCGCCGAACAAGGCGTGATCGAGGTATCGCGCGATGGCCGTCTCATTGCCACGCTCAATCCGCAGAAACGCCAGTATTCCGGCAATGCGCCGGTGCAGACCAAGGCCGACATCCGGCCCGGCGTGTTCCGCGACATCTATGTCGCGCTCGGCGAATCGCTCGACGACAAGGGCGCATGGGCGGTACGCATCTACGTCAAACCGTTCGTGCGCTGGATCTGGTTCGGCGGCCTGATGATGATGCTCGGTGGCTTTGTCGCCGCGGCGGATCGCCGTTTTCGCATATTGCCCACACGCGGCGAGGCGCCTGCGCCCAGCGCAGCTCCGAGCGCCCTCGCCACAGGCGCGCTCGCACCATGAACCGCTTGCTGCCGCTACTCGGTTTTTTCGCCCTCGTCGGCCTGCTTGGTTTCGGCATGTGGTGGAACGCGCATCACGAAGCCAATGAAGTCCCGTCGCCGCTGATCGGCAAACCGGCGCCGGAATTTGCGCTGCCGCTGTTGTACGCGCCGTCGCAAACGCTGACGAAGAAGGATCTGCTCGGCAAGCCCTATCTGATCAACGTATTCGGTAGTTGGTGTGCGACCTGTCAATACGAACATCCCATTCTGATGGCCGAAGCGAAAAAACTCGGTGTGCCGTTGATCGGCATGGCCTGGAAGGATCCGCCCGCGGAATCCCAACGCTGGCTGCAGCAATTCGGCAATCCCTACGACACCATCATGAGCGATGCGGATGGCCGCGCCGGCATCGAGTTCGGCGTCTACGGCGCACCGGAAACCTTTCTCATCGATGCGCAGGGCGTGATCCGCTACAAACGCATCGGCATGCTGACGCCCGAGACGATCGCCAGCGAATTGAATCCGCAGCTCGCCAAACTCGGAGCCGGCGGGCGATGAATCGTTTCCTGCGCCGACTCGCCACCGCATTGATCGCGCTGATGCTCGCGGCAACCTGCGTCGTCCACGCCATCGATCCGCTGCCGTTCCGGGATCGCGCCGAAGAAGTCCGTTTCCAGAACCTCACCCGCCAACTGCGCTGCCTGGTTTGCCAGAATCAGGATCTCGCCGATTCCGATGCCGACCTCGCCCGGGATTTGCGCAAAGAAGTGTTCGACATGATGCGCGCCGGCAAGAGCGATGCCGACATCAAACACTTCCTGGTCGCCCGCTACAACGACTTCGTCCTCTACGACCCGCCCCTGAAGCCGGGCACCTGGCTGCTCTGGTTCGCGCCCTTTGTCTTTGTCGTCATCGGCGCGATCGCGATTCTGCGAATTCTCCGGCGACGCACGCGCGCCGCGGTGGCCGTTTCCGTCCACGCCCCATCCCACACCGAGGACGACTGGTGACGTTCGTTTTTCTGTTTCTTTCCACGCTGATGCTGATCGCGGCGCTCGCCTTCGTCCTCGTGCCCCTGCTGCGTGGCTCGGTCGTGTCCGATCCACGCTACGACGTGCCACGCAAGCTCAAGGCACTCGACGCCGCGCTTGCCGATGGCATCCTCAGCGAAGCCGAGCATGCCGACAAGCGCGCGGCCTTGCTCGATGTTGCGCCCGCCATCGCGACGCCGCATCCATCGCGCCCACGCGGCACGCGCTACGCCGCGATCGTCATCGCTTTGCTGCTGTCGACCGCGGCCATGCTGCTCTATCGCAGCGTTGGCACGCCGCAAGCGCTGGATCCGGCCAACCTCATCGCTCGCGCGGATGGCGCCAGCGATGCGAACGCGGTCGGAATGGACGCGGCGATCGCGCAACTCGCCGAAAAAATGAAACGCGAACCGGACAATGCCGAAGGCTGGGCACTGCTTGGCCGCGCGTACCAATCCACCCAGCGTTTCGCCGCCGCACGCGACGCGCTCAAGCACGCCCACGATCTGTTGCCGGACGATGCCGACATCACGATCGAATATGCGGAGTCGCTGATTCTCGCCGCTCCCGATCACCGCATTCAGGGCGAATCGCTGGCACTGATCGACCAAGCGCTGAAGGGCGATCCGAAAAATCAAAAAGCGCTGTGGCTGCACGGCATCGCCCACGCGCAGTCGGGTAAGTACGATGCCGCAATCGGCGATTGGAATACCTTGCTGCCCTTGCTGAACCCCGATTCCCACGTCGCCGCCTCGGTGCGCGAGCAGATTGCCCGAGCGGAAGCGATGCGCGGTGGCAAACCGCTGCCGGAAAACGTTTCTGCACAACCCATCGCCACCACACCGCCGCCCGCGCGCGCGCAGGCAAGCGCGGCGGAGTCACCCGCGTCGACACCAGCGCACGGCGCGCATCTCCTGGTGCACCTTGCTCTCGATCCCAAACTCAAGGACAAGACTACCGCCGGCGACACGGTCTTCGTCTTCGCCAAAGCCGCCAACGGGCCGCCGATGCCACTGGCCATTGCTCGATTGACCGTCGCACAACTGCCCACGAACGTCACCCTGACCGACGCAATGAGCATGACTCCGGGCATGACGCTTTCCACCTTTCCGCAAGTCGTCGTCGGCGCACGCATTTCCAAGTCGGGTCAAGCACTGGCGCAAAGCGGCGACTTGCAAGCCCTGTCCGCGCCCATTGCAAGCACACGCTCCGAACCCGTTGAATTGACCATCGACCAAATCGTGCCATGACGCTCGCCGACGCTCGTCGCTACTTCGCCCTGCCATCGCCGTTTGCGATGCGTCGTGGCGGCGCGCTCATCGGCGCGCAATTGGCATACGAAACCTGGGGGGCGCTGAATGCCGCGCGCGACAACGCGATTCTGATTCTCACCGGCCTCTCGCCCGGCGCACACGCCGCATCCAGCGCGGATGACCCAACCCCGGGTTGGTGGGAGGACATGCTCGGCCCGGGCAAGTACATCGATACCCAACGTTGGTTTGTAATCTGCGTCAACTCGCTCGGCAGTTGCAAAGGGTCGACCGGCCCCGCGTCCATGGATCCGCTGACCGGGAAAGTCTACCGTCTCGATTTTCCCGAACTGACGCTCGAAGACGTCGGCCACGCCGCCTTCGAACTCGTTCGCGGCCTCGGCATCGAGCGCCTGGCCTGCCTGCTAGGCAATTCGATGGGCGGCATGAGTGCGCTCGGCTACCTGGCCCTGCATCCGGGCAGTGTGCGTGCGCACATCAGCGTCTCTACCGCCGCCCACGCGCAGCCGTTCGCCATCGCCATCCGCTCGCTGCAACGCGAGGCGATCCGCCTCGATCCGAATTTCAATCAAGGCGCCTACGACGATGCGCATTACCCGGAGACGGGCATGTCGATCGCGCGCAAACTCGGCGTGATTACCTATCGCTCGGCGATGGAATGGGTCGGTCGCTTCGCTCGCATCCGCCTCGACCACGAGCGCCAGGACGACGACCCTTTCGCCGCCGAATTCCAGGTCGAATCCTATCTCGAAGGCCATGCGCGACGCTTCGTGCGCAGCTTCGATCCGAACTGCTATCTGTACCTCTCCCGCGCCAGCGACTGGTTCGATATCGGCGAACATGCCCCCGATGCGCGCGGGCATGGCAGCGTCGCCGACGCGCTGAGGCATATTCCGCTCGAACACGCACTCGTCATCGGCGTGTCGACCGACATCCTGTTTCCCCTGTCGCAACAGGAAGAAATCGCCGACGGCTTGCGTACTGCGGGCGCGAGCGTGGATTTCGTCGCGCTCGATTCGCCGCAAGGACACGACGCATTTCTGGTCGATATTCCGCGCTTCGGCGCAGCCATCGCAGGCTTCCTCGCCAAACTCTGAGCGGCGACAAGATCGGGCCTGCCCCGTGTCCGGACGCCCGCCTCTCCGATCTCGTCCGGAGAAGTTTTTCCGTGCCTCGTCCACGCTGTCGCTCGCACTGAAGTAGAATGGCATAACCATATAGCCATTTCGCATACCCCATGCTCGCTCTCGATTTTCCCGGCTGCCAACACCTCGTCGAACGCCTCGATCGCGCCGTCGATCACGACCGCGACGCCGACATTGCCAATGCCCTGCGCCACACCCTGTGCGAACTGATCCGCGACCCGTCGGTTCGGTTGCCGAACTGCGTGTTCGCCGAAGTGAAAGAGCACTACGCGCGCCGTGAGCTGTATCGCAGCGAGGAATTCGGCTACGCCGTGATAGCGATGACCTGGGGCCCCGGACAAGGCACGCTCGTGCACGATCATGCCGGTATGTGGTGCGTGGAAGGCGTCTGGCACGGCGAGCTGGAAATCACGCCCTATGAACTCGTCGAGCGCGACGCCGAGCGCTACCGCTTCGAGTCGCGCGGCACGATGAACGTCGGCCCCGGCTCCGCCGGCAGTCTGATCCCGCCACACGAGTACCACACGATTCGCAACCCGAACGCCGATTCGTGCGCCATCACCCTGCACATCTACCGCGGCCCGATGACGCAATGCTCGGTGTTCCGCCCGCTCGCGCAAGACGGGTGGTACGGTCGCGACCGGCGCGAACTTTCACTCGACGCCACGTATTGACCCTCACTGATGCGCGATCAAACGCCCGCGTGAAAACGAGTGCGTTCGGACGTTCGTGTCGCAAGCATGGTCAGCCGCGATGAATTGACTTATACTGCGCGCCCTCATCGATGCCGGTGTGGCGGAATTGGTAGACGCGACGGACTCAAAATCCGTTTCTGGCAACAGAGTGTGGGTTCGATTCCCTCCACCGGCACCATACAAGCAAGCAAAAACAAACGCTTGTGCAGCGCTTGCTGCAACTTCGCTACACCGGGATCGAAATTTCGTCGACGATGACTTCGGTCGGTTCATACCAGCCGGCTGCGTCCCCAATGAGCGCAGGTGGCTGCCTGGCGATGCCGAAGGTCGCCGACTGAGCGATGAAAGGCGCGGCTCATCCTGCTCCGCAAATTGCATCGAGATCAGGCAATACTCGTCGCACCACGCATATAAGATCGCAGCACCTCGGGCACAGTGATCGAACCATCGGCGTTCTGATAGTTCTCCATCACCGCGACCAGCGCGCGGCCCACGGCCACGCCGGAGCCGTTGAGCGTATGCACGAGTTCGGGCCTGCCGGTTGCCGGATTGCGCCAGCGCGCCTGCATGCGCCGCGCCTGGAAATCGCCGCAGTTCGAGCACGAGGAAATTTCGCGATAGGTGTTCTGCGAGGGCAGCCAGACTTCGAGATCGTAGGTTTTCGTCGCCGAGAAGCCCATGTCACCGGTACACAGCAGCACCTTGCGATACGGCAGTTCGAGTTTTTCGAGCACGACTTCGGCGCAGCGCGTCATGCGCTCGTGCTCGTCGACGCTTTGCACGGGCGTGGCGATGGTGACCAGCTCCACCTTCTCAAACTGATGCTGACGGATATAGCCGCGCGTGTCGCGCCCCGCTGACCCAGCCTCGGCGCGGAAACATGGCGAGTGCGCGGTCAGGCGCAGCGGCAGTTTTTCGGCATCGACGATCTCGTCGGCGACGAGGTTGGTCAGCGACACTTCGGCGGTGGGAATCAGGTAGCGCTTTGGCTCGCCATCCACCAAAAACAAGTCTTCGGCAAACTTCGGCAACTGCCCGGTGCCCTGCATCGTCTCCGGCTTGACCAGCAGCGGCACGTTGCATTCCAGATGTCCATGCTGTTCGACATGCAGATCGAGCATGAATTGCGCCAGCGCCCGATGCAGGCGAGCCAGATCACCGCGCAGCACGGTGAAGCGCGCGCCGGACAATTTCGCCCCCGCATCGCCGTCGAGCCAGCCGTGACGCGCACCGAGATCGACGTGATCCTTCACCGCGAAATCGAATGCGCGCGGCGTGCCCCATTTTTTTTGCTCGACATTTTCGGTTTCGTCCTTGCCGAACGGCACCGAGGCATCGGGCAGATTTGGAATGCCGAGGGTGAGCTTTGCCAACTCCGCCTGCACCTCGGCCAGCTCGGCCTCGTTGGCCTTGAGCTGCTCGCCGATGCCAGTCACTTCGACCATCAGCGCGGCGCTGTCCTCGCCCTTGGCCTTGGCCATGCCGATGGCCTTCGAGGCGGAGTTGCGCTTGTTCTGCAACTCCTGCGTGCGCACCTGCACCGCCTTGCGCTGCGCTTCGAGCGCCTCAAACGACGCCTTGGGAAAATCGTAGCCGCGTGCATGGAGTCTTTCGGCGACGGTGTCGAGCTGGCCGCGCAGCAAGGCAGGATCGAGCATGGGGTGATTTCACAAATGATGAAGACGGGCATGAATTATCCCGCGCGCCCGATTTTGTCGCAACGCGGCGCAAGACGTGACGACCCTGCCGGTCCAGCCCGAACACGACCGGCGCGCAAATTATCGAATACAGCAGGCTTTTCGAAGTGCTCTACATATACTCGACCAGCGTCGGCCATAGCTGCACAAGCGGCTTGCGCAAACCGCGACAAAGAAAAATATCCGGATGCCACGTCGTCTCTTCATTTTCGACGTGTGCCACGTTGCCGGTGTGGCCAACGCGTTCGACCGTCGCGCACTTTGCAACGAGGTCATCGTGATCGTCGCCAATCACGATCATGTTTTGTGGCGTTGGCCCATACGGTCCACGCAACCAGAACGAGTTCGCTGCACTCCACGCCTGAGGCAGGTCGTATTGCGGGCCATACAATTCGAGCGCGCCGGCTTCGCCGTAGTTGCTGGCCCAGATGCCCGTGCGTGAGCGTTCCTCGGGCGACAAGTTGGCCCAGATGCGTGCTGTTTCCTGCGCCAGCTCTGGCCAGCCAAGTTCTTCGCGAAAGTCGCCGTTCAGTGCGTTGATGCGTGCCCATGCTGGCGAATTCACCGGCACCAACGGCAGGCAGATGCGCAAGACCACCGCCCCACACAACACGATGACAAACGCCGCCGCCCACGCCACGCGATGCCATGACGCAATGCGCACGTTCTTGATCAGCGCTTGCGCTTGCACGGCGCCAGCGGCAAGCAGCATCGGGTACAGCGGCGCCGTGTAGTAGCCGCGCCCTTTTGCTGCGATGAAAATCGCCATCGGCACCAGTGCCATCCAGCCGAGAATGCGCCAACGCCTGCCGCGCGGCGTCGCGAACACGAACCACAGCCCGAGCAGCCACAGCGGCACCGTGAACGGATTGCTCGCGATGTAAAACTGTTGCACAAAAAACCCCTCCGCGCGACCGATGCGCACGTCGCGCGCATGAATGTGCTGAAGCATGTCGAGCGTGATGAAGTCGTGCCGATACTGCCAGATGAGATTCGGCAAAAAAATCAGCAATGCCACCGCGACGCCGAACCACAACCATCGACCGCGCAAGTCCTCGCGCAGCGGGGTGAACACCACGCCGATAGCCAAACCGACGGCGAAAAACGCCATCGTGTACTTGGTCATCATGCCCAGCCCCACCATCGCGCCGATGGCGAGCCACCAGCGCGCATCACCCGATTCGATTCGGCACATAATGAAGTAGGCGAGCAGGACAAACCAAAGGTAGTCGAAACTCACGTACATCATCAGCGCACTGCCCGACAGCGACACCGGCGCCAGCGCCACGGCGAACGCTGCGAGCAACATTGCCGCGCGACCGCCGCCGAGTCGACGCGCCATCAACCCGGCGATGACGAAAACGATGCTCTGCGCCAGCGCGGGGAAAAACCGGAATCCGCTCAGCGACGCGTCGAACAGTTCCCATTCGATGCGGCCAAGAAACGGCGTCAACGGCGGATAGGCGACGAAACCCCAGTCGAGATGGCGCGCGTCGCTCAGAAACTGCAACTCGTCGCGATGAAAGCCGTACTGTCCGTTGGTCGCTACATGCCATATCAGCTTGGCCACGGCCAACGCCATCAAGATCGCCAGGCTCTTGTCGC